>JACPQP010000429.1 GCA_016190465.1 Chloroflexota bacterium | reverse complement strand
GCCGTCTGCACGCGGGGAAGTTCTACGCGCTGCCGCAGTCGCCCCAGCAGTACAAGCAACTGCTGATGGTCGGCGGCGTCGAGCGATACTTCCAGATCGCCCGCTGCTTCCGCGACGAGGACCTCCGGGCCGACCGCCAGCCCGAGTTCACCCAGCTCGACGTGGAGATGTCGTTCGTCGACCAGGAGGATATCCTGCGGCTGACCGAGGACCTGGCGATCGCCCTGGCGCAGGCGCATGGGGGCCGCCGGATCGCCAGTATCCCGTTTCCCCGGCTGACCTACGCCGAGGCGATGGAGCGCTACGGGTCGGACAAGCCGGACTTGCGCTTCGGGCTGCTGCTCACCGACGTTACCGACGCCGTCCGGGACTCCGAGTTCCGGGTCTTCACCTCGGTGGTCGCCAGTGGCGGACAGGTGAAGGGCATCCGCGTGCCGGGCGGCGCCAGCTACACTCGGCGTGAGACCGACGAGCTGACCCGGTTCGTGACGCAGCGCGGCGCCAAAGGGCTGGTGCCACTGGCCATCACCGCCGAGGGGCTGCGGTCGCCCCTTACGAAGTCCCTCCCTCGCGAAAAGCTCGACCAGATGATCGACCGGCTCGCGGGGCAGGTGGGGGACCTGCTGATGTTCGTCGCCGATCAGCCGGACGTCGTCGCCACGGCGCTCGGCGAGCTGCGGCTGGAGGTCGGGAGGCGACTTGGCCTCCTCGATCCGGGCGTGCTCGCCTTCGCCTGGGTGACCGAGATGCCGGCCTTCGAGTGGAACGCCGAGCGTGGGCGCTATCAGGCAAAGCACCACCAGTTCACCGCGCCCCTCGACCAGGACATTCCCTGTCTCGACTCCGACCCGCTCAGTGTGCGGGCGAAGCAGTACGACCTGGTCGGCAACGGCTACGAGCTGGCGGGCGGCAGCATCCGGATCCATCGCCGCGAGCTCCAGGCGCGGATCTTCCAGCTCATCGGGATCGACGACCAGGACGCCGCCGAGATGTTCGGCCACCTGCTCGAAGCGTTCGAGTACGGCACGCCCCCGCACGGCGGCATCGCCTGGGGCCTCGATCGCTGGGTGATGCTGTTCGCCGGCGAGTCGGTCATCCGCGACGTCATCGCCTTCCCCAAGACGCAGAGTGGCGTCGAGCCGATGACCGGCACCCCGAGCAGCATCCGTTCCGACGAGCTGCGCGACCTGCACATCGCCGTGACGGAGATGGAGGCGGAGCGAGCGCTCGACGCAACTTGACAGTCGATACCCTGTGCCATAGAAGAGGAAAGACATGTACAAGCCGGTTTCGAGCCGGCCGAACTTCGCCGAGCTCGAGCACGAGACGATGCGCTTCTGGGAGGCGAGCGACGCCTTTCGCAAGCTTCAAGAGCAGATCCGGGGTCGCGCGCCCTGGTCGTTCATCGACGGGCCGATCACCGCGAACAACCCGATGGGCGTACATCACGCCTGGGGACGCACCTACAAGGACCTCTACCAGCGCTACTACGCCATGCTCGGCTACGATCAGCGCTTCCAGAACGGCTTCGATTGCCAGGGGCTCTGGGTCGAGGTCGAGGTGGAGAAAGACCTTGGCCTGAACGCGAAGCGGGAGATCGAAGCCTACGGGCTCGACCGCTTCGCCGACCAGTGCCGCCAGCGAGTTGACAAGTTCTCTGGCATCCAGACGCAGCAGTCGATCCGGCTCGGCCAGTGGATGGACTGGGAGAACTCGTACCTCACCATGTCGGACACCAACATCGAGCACATCTGGCTCTTTCTCAAGCGGTGCCACGAGAAGGGCTGGCTGTACCGGGGCGCCCGCTCGATGCCGTGGTGCGTGCGCTGCGGCACCTCGCTCTCCCAGCACGAGCTGATCGACTCGTACCGCGACATGACGCACACCTCCGTGTTCATCCGCTTCCCGCTGAAGGGACGCGAGGGCGAGAGCCTGCTCGTCTGGACGACGACTCCCTGGACACTGCCGGCGAACGTCGCCGCGGCGGTCCACCCCGAGCTGGAGTACGTAGCGGTTCGGCAGGGACCCGAGCTGTACTACCTCTCGCGCGGCACGGTCGGACGCCTGCGTGGCCCATGCGCCATCGAGCGGGTGCTGAAGGGCAGCGAGCTGGTCGGGCTGGAGTACGATGGCCCGTTCGACGAGCTGCCGGTGCAGCGCGGCGTCACCCACCGGATCGTCGAGTGGGACGAGGTGTCCGAAGAGGAAGGGACCGGCATCGTCCACATCGCGCCGGGCTGTGGCGCCGAGGACTTCGACCTGAGCAAGGTCCACAATCTGCCGGTCGTCGCCCCCATCGACGAGAACGGCGCCTACTTCGATGGCTTCGCCTGGCTGAGCAGCCGGAGCGTGTTCGAGGTCGGCCAGCCGATCGTCGACGACCTGCGCGCCCGGGGGCGGCTGTACGCGGTCTAGGATTATGCCCACCGCTACCCCGTCTGCTGGCGCTGCCACTCCGAGCTGGTGTTCCGGCTGGTCGATGAGTGGTTCATCTCGGCCAGGGAGATCCGACAGCCCATGATCGAGGCCGCCCGAACGGTGAAGTGGGTTCCGGCCTCGGCGGGCAAGCGGATGGAAGACTGGCTCAATAATATGGGCGACTGGTGCATCTCCCGGAAGCGCTACTGGGGCCTGCCGCTGCCGTTCTACTTCTGCTCGTCGTGCAGCGAGATGACGGCGATTGGCTCGCGGCAGGAGCTTGAGCAGCTTGCCATCTCGGGTCTCGATCAACTGAAGGAGCTGCATCGTCCTTGGATCGACCAGGTGAAGCTGCGCTGCCCGAAGTGCGACGGGGTGGCCGAGCGCATCTCCGAGGTCGGCGACTGCTGGCTCGACGCCGGCATCGTGCCGTTCTCGACGCTCGAGTATCTCCAGGACCACGCCTACTGGGAGCAGTGGTTTCCGGCCGACCTGGTGATCGAGATGCGCGAACAGATTCGGCTGTGGTTCTACTCGATGCTGTTCATGAGCGTGACGCTGGAGGGCATCGCGCCGTACCGGAGCGTCTTCGTGTACGAGAAGGTGCACGACCAGTACGGCCGGCCGATGCACAAGAGCCTGGGGAACGCGATCTGGTTCGACGAGGCGGCCGAGAAGATGGGTGCGGACGTGATGCGCTGGATCTACTGCGCCCAGAACCCCCAGTCGAACCTGAACTTCGGCTACGGGCTGGCCGACGAGACCCGGCGCAAGGTCCTGACGCTCTGGAACGTGTACGCGTTCTATGTCACCTACGCAAGCGTCGACCGCTTCGACCCGACGAAGCACCGGGTGCCGGTCGCGGCGCGCGGCGATCTCGACCGCTGGATCCTCGCCCGCCTGCACCAGCTCACCGGGCAGGTGCGGGCCTCGCTCGACGAATATGACGCGGCGGCGGCCATGCGTCAGTTCGAGGCCTTCCTGGACGACCTCTCGAACTGGTACCTCCGGCGCAGCCGGCGGCGGTTCTGGAAGTCCGAGGAGGACGCCGACAAGGTGGCCGCTTACCTCACGCTGCACGAGACGCTGGTAACGCTGGCGAGGCTGCTGGCTCCGTTCACGCCGTTCCTGGCCGAGCAACTGTACCAGAACCTGGTCCGATCGGTCGATCCCGCGGCGCCGGAGAGCGTCCACCACCACGACTACCCGGTCGCCGAGCGGTCGCTGGTCGACGAAGGGCTGCTGGGCGACGTCGAGCTGGTGCAACGCGTGGTGAACCTGGGCCGCTCGGCCCGCAGCAAGGCCGGGCTGAAGGTGCGCCAGCCGCTGGCCGAGCTGCTGGTCAAGGTCGCCGCGCCGGCCGAGCGTGCCTCGGTCGAGCGGTTCGCCAGCGTGATCGCCGACGAGCTGAACGTGAAGCGCGTGGCGTTTGTCGACGCGCTCGCCGATCTAGTGAGCTACACTGTGCGGGGGAAGCCGGCGCTGCTCGGCCCGAAGCATGGGCGAGACCTGCCGAAGGTGTACGAGGCGCTGCGGCACGCCGACCAGACCGCGACCGCCCGGCAGGTCCTGGCCGGACAACCCGTGGAGGTTGGCGGGTTCACCCTGGAGCCAGCCGAGCTTGAGATCTCAACCGGCGACCGACCCGGCTATGCCGTCGCGGTGGAGGACGAGTACGCGGCGGCGGTGAGCATGGCGCTCACGCCAGAGCTGGTCCGAGAGGGGCTGGCTCGCGAGCTGGTCCACCGGATCCAGACGATGCGTCGGAGCGCGGACTTCAGCGTCGAGGACCGGATCGTCACCTCGTACCAGACCGACAGCGACGAGCTCCGGCAGGTGTTCGAGCGCTATGCCGACTACGTGAAGGCCGAGACGCTGAGCCGCGAGCTCCGGCCGGGCGAGCCGCCGGCCGATGCCTACGTCGAGACGCTCTCGCTGGATGGCCACCGGGCGACGGTGGCGGTGCGGCGCGCCCCCAACCCCTAGCCACCCGACGGGGCGCCGGATATCCATCCTCGCTAGGCTCTGCCGCCAGGCCACGCGAGTGACTCCTCGGCCTCGCCGTGGAGGCGCCAGAGGTGGATCCCCCGTGGGCTGACGCGGATGACCGTGCCACGGCGCTCCACCCAGGTGTCGAGGCTCGGGTGGCGCAGCAGCCGGCGGACGTACGCGGCAAGCGCGCCTCGATCGACTTCGAGGACGACAAGGCAGTAACGCACGTGGCAGAGGCGCCAATGATAGAAGTCGGGGTCGCGGGTGAAGAGCGTCGGCTGGCGAAGCGTGAGCAGGAGCGGCAGGACCTCCTGGTCGGTCATCCCTCGCCGGCCTGCCCCGTAGCCGACGTGCTCGACACGCAGACCCCTCGCGCGCAGAGCCTCCCGCTCCTCGACGGGGAAGTTCTCGTCGAGGATGATCACGAAGTCATCATTCGCCCGCCGCCGCGGGGAGCTCCTTCCAGTGCTCGGAGAGTGCTGCGTGGGCGAGCCTGATCGCCTCGGCGATCGCCTCTTTGCTAACGCCGCCGCCCCAGGAGGCGACGATCTCGTCCCAGCTCAGGCCCTCGGCAAGCTGGTCGAGCACGTCGGTGACGAAGATCCGGGTCCCCCGGAAGGTGAGCGCGCCATGGCAGATCCGCGGGTCGGCGACAATGTGACGCCCGAAGACCCTTACTGGTACCTGATCGCTCATGGGTGCACTCCTGTGATCTGTTCCGGGAAAGCATAGGCCGGGTGCGACGCGAAGTCAACCGTCCGCCGAGCGTGGGCGGATGACACAGATGTAAATCCACCCGCCAAGCGTCGATGGCGCCGCGGGCCGTGGAGACCCCCGTCATGGAAAGGCCGTTCACCCGATCCCGATCTCGCGCAGATACGCCCGGGTGCGCTTCGCGATGGGGAGCGGCTTGTCGAACGGAGCGGGAAACATGTCCTGCTCCACGATCGCCCAGCCGTCGTAGTCGATCTCGCGCAGCGCGTCCCGCAGCGCGGGGAAGTCCACCGCACCCCGGGAGGGCTCGCAGAACATATCCATCCCCACGGCGATGGCGAAGGGGATGCGATCGGCTTCGACCCGCCGCTGCACCTCCCGGTCCACGCTCTTGAGGTGGAGGTAGGGAATCCGACGGTGATGGCGGCGCAGGAAGCCGACCGGATCACCGCCCCGGTAGGCGTGGTGACCGGTGTCGAAGCACAGCGACACCCGGTCGGGGTCGGTTTGCTCGAGGAACGCCGCGATCTGGTGCTCGTACTCGACGTGGGTCTCGGCGTGCGGGTGGTAGACGAGCCGCAGGCCAAACTGCTCCCGAGCGATGTCCGCCACTCGGTGGACGGTATCGATCAGCCGCTTCCAGGCGTCCGAATCGAGCACCGGGGGCGCCGTCGGCCGGCCCGTGAACAGGTCGCCGTAGGTGTCGTCGATGAGCACCAGGAACCCGGCGTCGAAGGCCGCCAGCAAGCGGCCCATGCCCAGCACCTGCCGCTCCACTTCGGGCCACGACGAGGGGTCCTCCAGGTTGGCCATCGCGAACGAGGCGGCCACTTTCAAACCGCGCGCGCTCAGCTCGGTCCGCAGCGTGGGCACATCGGCAGGCAGGTAGCCATACGGACCGAGCTCGATCCACTCGTAGCCGGCAATGACGACCTCATCCAGAAATCGCTGCCACGGTGTCTGCTTGGGATCACTCGGGAACCAGACCCCCCAGGAGTCCGGGGCGGTGCCCACTCGGATGTTCACGGTGTCTCTCCTTTCCGCGGTGCTCGGCGACGAAGGTCGCGAGCTACCTTTACGAAGTTGGCCTGCGCCGACTCTGTCCCGGCGAATAGCCCGCGCAGGCGGGCTTCGCGAAGGTAGCCGCGACTTATGAAGGTGAGCGAAATAGTCTGGCCCAAAAGCCGCCATCGGACGAGGTGCTCGGCGACTAAAGTCGCGAGCTACCTTTACGAAGTCGGCCTGCGCCGACTCAAGCAGCCCGCGCAGGCGGGCTTCGTAAAGGTAGCCGCGACTTCAGTCGCCGGGCCCGCCGTCGGCGTGGCGCGTGCACCAGATCATCTCGACAATCTTCATCAGTTGCAGGGGGGCGCCCTCAGTAATAGAACCGCTGCAACCTTCGCCGGTTCTCCTCGTACTCGGCGCGGAGCTTCTGCGTCTCCGGATCGGCGGTCGTCTCGGCCGCGGCGACGTCCCACCAGACCCCCGATCCCGGCAGGTAGCGATGCTTCTCGACCTCGGCCACGATCACGCAGGTCCGCTTCTCCTCGCGCGCCTGGCGCAGTGCCGAGCGCAACCCCTCGGGCGTGGCCACGGTAAATGCCCGTGCCCCCATACTCCCGGCGTTCCGGGCGAAGTCGATGGTCAGATACTCCCCCTCCAGGCGCTTGGTGGCGCGATCGCGCGCGCGGAACTCGCTGCCGAAGCTGTGGCCAACCCGGTTCATCTGGAGCTGGCGGATCACCTGGTACCCGTGGTTCTCCGCGATGACCACGGTGATTTTTAACTCTTCCTGCGCCGCGGTAACCAGCTCGGTAGGGTTCATCAGGTAGGTGCCATCGCCGACGAAGACGTAGACCTCGCCCGTCGGCTGGGCCATCCGCACCCCCAGGCCCGCCGGTATCTCGTAGCCCATACACGAGTAGCCGAACTCCAGGTGACAGACCCGCCCGCCGCTGACGTCCCACAGCTTGTGCAGGTCGCCCGGCGGACCGCCCGCGGCGGCGATGACGGTATCTCCTTCCCGCGCCTCCGCGTTGAGCGCCCGGACCAGTTGGCCCTGGCTCATCGCCTCGCCAGGGACGGGCCGATCCACTTCATCTCGCACCTGCCGCTCCCACTCCGCCTTCGCCGCGGCGACCTCCTCGACGTATTCGCGGTTGGGAGCGACCCCCGCGGATCGGGCGGCCGCGGTGAGGGCACGCAGCGCCTCTCGAGCGTCCGCGACGATCGGCAGCGCCCCCAGCTTGTGGGCGTCGTGGCCACAGACGTTGATGCTGACGAACTTCACCTCGGGGTGCTGGAAGACCGAGTGGGAGCCCGTGGTGAAGTCGGTCAGCCGCGTCCCGATGGCGATGACCAGGTCTGACTGGCTCACGATCTTCGCCGCCGCGGGCGTGCCGGTGATGCCGAAGCCGCCGAGCGAGAGCGCCGACCGGTTCCGGATCGCTCCCTTGCCCGCGAAGGTTTCACCCACCGGAATGCCGAACGCCTCGGAGAACGCCTCCAGCTCCGTCCACGCCTCGGCGTAGTGGACGCCCCCGCCGGCGATGACCACCGGGCGCGTCGCCTGCCGGAGCAACGTGACCGCCTCCTCGATTCGCCGGGGCTCCGGCAGCCGCCGCTCGATCCGCCACTCACGCGGCTCGAAGAAGTGAGCGGGGTAGTCGTGGGCGTGCGCCTGGACGTCCTGCGGCAGCGCGAGAGTGACGGCGCCGGTCTCGACCGGATCGGTGAGCACGCGCATCGCCTCGGGTAGAGCGGTGAGCAGTTGCTCCGGGCGCGAGATCCGGTCGAAGAAGCGGCTGATCGGGCGGAAGCAGTCGTTGACGCTCACGTCGGCCGAGACCGGGTGCTCCAGTTGCTGGAGGACCGGTCCCTGGTGGCGGGTGGCGTAGTAGTCGGCGGGCAGCAAGAGCACCGGCAGACGGTTGATCGTCGCCGTCGCCGCGCCGGTGACCATGTTGGTGGCCCCCGGGCCGATGGACGACGTGCAGGCGAGGGTCGCCAGGCGATGGTTCGCCCTGGCGTAGCCGATGGCGGTGTGGACCATCGACTGCTCGTTGCACGGCTGATAGTAGGGCAGGTCCTCGCCGTATTCCAGGAGCGCCTGGCCGAGCCCGGCGACGTTGCCGTGGCCGAAGATGCCGAAGATGGCGGGGATGAGCCGACGGGTTTGGCCGTCGCGCTCGCTGGACTGGACCTGGAGGTATCTTACCAGCGCCTGCGCCATTGTCAGGCGCACGGTTTCCGACCGGCTTGACCGCGACATAGCAATCCCAACTCCTTTTCTCGACTTGCCGCCTCGGCGCCGCGCAGTTCAGGCAGCGATTGGCCTGTGCGGCGCCGTCCGGGACCCGGGTGGTCGCTTCCCAGGCATAGTATACAACTTACCGCAAGCCGACCTCTCCCGCCGTTCCTGAGCCGGACCCGCCGTTCCTGAGCCG
>JACPQP010000444.1 GCA_016190465.1 Chloroflexota bacterium | reverse complement strand
GTCCAGGACTGGCTCCGCCCTTCCTGGCGGGGTTTGGGGTGACCCCAAAACCATCAAAAACTTTCTGATACCTACTTCAGATGCGGGGCACCCGATAGTTGGTGTCTGCGCGCAGGCGCATCAGATTGAGCTGCCGCTCGTCGCCCTCGCCGGGGAACGCCAGCACCGTGGGCGCTCCGACGCTACGCGCCGGACCGTCCACGTGCATCGCGTTGGTGATCGCCGAGTAGGACACGAAGCTGCCGAGCGCCCCAGTGTTGATCAGCAAGCGCGCGACCGCGGGCGGCTCGAGCGGCGCCGCCAGAAGCCTCGTGAGGTAGCGATGGCCGATCTCGCCGAGGTCGTGCAGAAGCCGCTCCGTGCTCTGCCGCTCCAGGGCCGCCAGACGGTCCACAAAACCCTTGCGCCGGTCGAGCTCGGCCAGGAAGCCCTGCCCGACATCGACCAGGCTGAGGGGTACCCTATCGGCCAGCTCGTCGGCGAAGATCGGGAATCGAGCGAACATCCGCGCCTCCCACTCGGGCGGGTAGACGAAGATGTGGATGCCCGGCTTCGCCCCGCTGTGCATCCAGTCCTCCAGGTGTTGCCGCAGGTCGATGAGCGCCTGGTCGGCGGACCGTCTCACTTGCCATTCTCCAGCGGCGGTAGACTCAGTTCGACGACGTCGGCTTGCATCCGGAAGCCGAGTATTCCGGCCCGATTGGCGCCGTAGAGCAGATCCACTACCTGGTCACGGCCGAGGCCGAAGAGCCGGAACCAGCGGGACTCCAGCACCTGCCGGTCGGTGAGGCCTTCGCATCGACCGAGGCGAGCGGCAAAGAGTGTCGTCTGCTCGCCGGGCCGCGGTCGGACGGTGTGCCTCAAGCGCGAGCCTCGGATGAGGCCGAAGTCCTTGAGTGCGGCGAGCAAGTGCTTGTGGGCCCGATCCAGGGTGCTCGCGGACCAACGAAGACCGCGCGCCTCGGCGCGCCCGCGAATCGCCGCTTCGATGGCCGCGGGTTCGATCACGGTGCCCTCACGCGCCACGTGAGGGCTCACGCACTCCAGCGTGACCTCCCGAAACAGGCGGTCCGTCCGTGCGAACATGAGAAAGCAGAGGAGACCACGCTCGTGCGCATCGGCGGCGGCGTGCATCGCAGCCCGAAAGGCGCGGTGCTCGACGATCGCCGGATCGAGGGCATACCGTAGCTTCAGGCGCTTCCATGCCCACATCCGAGCGGCGGCGGAGCCTTTGCCGGCCACATTCTGACGAAGTACCAGCTCGCGATAGTCCTCGGTAGAGGTACTCGGCGGCGCTGCGGCAAGCAGCGCCGCCAGCTCACGTCGCAGCGACCCAGCTCCCGCCAGACGCACGGTGATTGGCTGAGCATCCGGCGGCTCGAGCGACACCAATGGCTGTCCTGGCCGATTCTCGGCGTTCACCACGGTGGGCACTGGGTGCTCCATTTCAGGACGTCTCGGTCGAAGTCGGAGAGATACCCCGGCCGCGACGGCCGATCGGCGTCTCGCCCTCTGCGCCGACCGGCTTGAGCAATGCGTCAACGTCCTCTCGTTTGATGCGGATCGTCTTCTCGCCACCGACCTGGTACGCCTTGAGCTTCCCCTCGGCGATGGGGCGATGAATCGTCCGCGTCGAGAGGGCCAGGAGTGCCGCGGTTTCGCGGATCGTGAGAGAGGGACGCGACGATTCCATCGAAGCTCTAGCAACCGCCAGGCTGGTGAACCTGGCGCTAGTCTACACTGAATGTCATTGGATGGCAATATTTTTCCATCCATCTACGACTCCTCGCGACGCTTTAGCGCTCGGCGTGCCGTCAGGTGCCTCGCCCACTACTGTGCGCCGTCGCGCCACTCAAGGGGTGGCGATGGCATCTCGAGGGAGCGTGATACGCCCGGCGCGAGCGGAGGTATGGGTGACCTGCAATGCAGACATGTTGCGCCACTATTCTGTGTGCATCAAGAGCCGCCTTTCGAGGGCCGTGCGGAAGGCGCCAGCGCTCGCGTATCTCACGCCGTCACCTGCTGCAATGCGCCGGCAATCAGCTCGGCGACGCGACGGCTCCGCTCGCTCGCCGTCCGCCGTAGCTCCTCGGTGGTCGCCAGCCCGCGCTCGATGGCCTGGGCGACCGCCAGTTCAATCTGCTCCGGGTCAGCACCCTTCTCGGCCGTGTCCAGGATGCTCCGAGTGGCCGAGGTGATGACCATGCCCTCGCGTACCCAGCGTTCCCCCGGTTCGATCGATCGATCCGTCGTATGGATCTTCACCCCGGCGAGCGATGGCAGGCTACGTCGGGAGCGGGGGACGGTGAGGTGGACCGCGTCCGGAATCACATCGCTCAGGTCCAGCAGATCGAGCGCGCTCTCGTGCGAGACAACAGCGACGTTCTTCCCAACAGCCAGCCACGCCGCGAGGACGTGCTCTCGAGGAGAAGACGGGTATTCACGGAAGCGGTAGAGCCCATGCCGAATGTGGATGAACCGACCGCTCCTCACGTGGTGTGAGAGCAGGGCGCGACTGAATCCGCACCCACGGGCTTGCCCGGCCGTGAAGTAGCCGGCCTGTCCGGACGCGACATGAAAGAGGCATATCCGGTCTGGCCTCGTGGCAGAGTGTGGCGGCGTATTGGTCATCATCTCGTCATTCATATGCTAAATAATACTCGACTTTTCCGTGACACGCAAGCGTGATCCGCCTTGGTCCGGACCCACGAGTGAGGGAGCTAACAAAAACCGCCTGAGCAACAACACGTCACCCAGGCGGTGTAGAACATATGTTCGTCACGGCTCCCCGACGAGGATTCGAACCTCGAACCTAGCGGTTAACAGCCGCCCGCTCTACCGTTGAGCTATCGGGGAACGAAAGAATGCGCCGTTCCGGCTGCATCGTCTGCATCATACCAGAGGCGACGCGACATGTCAAACGCTGACCGCCTGGCGGGAGGGGTGGAGATCATTGACATTCGGCGTGGTCAGGAGAGACCGTTTGAGGTATACTGAGCAGGTGATGCAAAGTACTTGATGCACCCTCGGGAGCGATCGTGATGAGCGGGGCAGGCGCAGGCACACTCCGCATTGCCGTGGTCGGCGGTGGACCAGCCGGTAGTTTCTTCGCGCTCTTCGCCCTCAAGTACGCCCGGCTGGCCGGGCGCGAGGTCGCCATCACGATCTACGAGGGGAAGGACTTCCGCCAGTTCGGCCAGCCTGGCTGCAATATGTGCGCCGGCATCATCCCCGCCTCGGTCCTGGCCCGGTTCGACGAGCTGGACCTCAAACTCCGCCCGGAGCTCATCCTCAGCCGCGTCAACACCTATTCGCTTCACACCTCCGCCGGCACCCTCCACGCCTCTCAGCCCGACCCCGCCGCCCACATCATCAGCGTCTACCGTGGTGCCGGGCCACGCTACGGGCATCCGCCCGACCTGGTCTCGTTCGACCAGATGGTGATCGAGGAGGCGGTTGCGCGGGGGGCACGGCTGCGCCGCTCACTGGTGCAGGAGATCCGCCGTGGCGAGTCCGGTGGGACTTCGCCCCAGCGGACCAGCGCAACCCCGATCGAGGTCACCAGTGGTGGCGAGAGCGAGCCGTACGACCTGGTCGTCCTGGCGACCGGCGTGAACGGTCACCTGCCGGCCCTGCGCGGCTTCGGCTACCGGCCTCCCCCGACCAGTCCGATGTGCCAGACCGAGCTCTACCTCGGCTCGGACGAGGTGCAGCGCCGGCTGGGCGCCTCCGTCCACATCTTCTTGCCGCCCGACGAGGTCGCCACCTACGGCATCCTCATCCCCAAGGGCCCCTTCGTCGCGGTCTCGCTCCTCCACGCCCGAAGCCAGATGCGCAGCCTCCGCCAGTTCCTGGCGCAGGACGAGGTGACCGCCGTGCTGGGGACTCAGGTCCGCCAGGTCTGCGGTTGCCTGCCCAGGATCTCGGTGGGGCTGGCCCGGAGCTTCGTGGATGACGGGCTGGTGGCGGTCGGGGACGCCAGCGCGACGCGGTTATACAAGAACGGGATCGGGTCCGCGCTGGCGACGGCCGAACGCGCGGCGTGGACGGCGATGCATCGGGGGTGTACCCGACGCGACTTCCTGGCGAGCTACGTCCCGCTCTGCCACACGATCGACAGTGACAACTGGATCGGTCGGCTGCTCTTCCTGGAGGTGCCGGTCCTGAAGCGCGTCGGGGCGATGCCCCGGGCCCACCATCGCCTGGCCACCGGCAACGGGCGACAGCGGGAGGTGAGCGAGCTGCACACGCGCATCCTCTGGGGGATGTTCACCGGCGCCTACTCCTACCGCGACCTCCTGCGGATGGCCACCAGCCCCAACCTGGTCCTTCAGTTGGCGCTGGCGGTCGGCGGCTCCATCCTCCAGAAGGACACCTCTTGAGGCGGTCAGCCGGCACCACGGCGCTGGGTTGCCACGCCGACGAAGGGCGCGGCGTCCCCACGGAGCACGGGATGAGAGCGTTCGACCACGTGCCGCGCGGCATCGTCGACGCTGATGAAATCGACGCCGCAGACGGGACAGTGGTAGCGGTTGCCAAGCCACCAAACCGGTGCCTGGCGCAGAAAGACCAGCTTTGCGTCGTGCAGGTTGGTGATCCCCGCCTCCATCGCGCGGGTGGAGAGCCTGGCCGTCATCGGACAAATCCCCCGGTTGCCAAGGTGCAACCTCCTCTTCAACTTCGCCGGCGACCGGCGATGAGCTCGACCGTTCGCCGATAGCGTGTCGGATGCACTGCCGGAGGAGGCTGGCGACGCCACAAAAAAAGGCCCGGAGTCTCACCGGGCCCGATGGAGCGCTCGCGGACTCCTCTTTCGCCGTGCCTACGGAGTTAGCTGACGGGTTCGGGCGGAAAGAGTCTCGTTACCCTACCTGGTCTCGACCAGGATTCACCCCGTTGGTGGTTCCCCCGCTCTCCCGCGTCCGGCGGGAGATTCGGCCGTATTCAGTTGCGACCGGGACTATATCACACGCCCGGCCAATCGTCAAGCGCATCGCACCCCGAACAGTTTCGCTAACGAGTGATCGGCCCATCGATCCCCTGGGACGTGGCCCAGGGCCCCTGGATCGTCGTCACGTCCGGGCTCGATTCGATGGAGACGATCGCCGCCTGTGGCTTGAAGTCCACTCTCGTGCGGATGTACCGGTCGACCCCCGCCGGCAGCACCGCCACTTTGTAGAACGCGGTGGCGTCGGATCCGCGCAACCAGAGAACGTAGACCTTGCCCGGCGGGGCGGGGGGGAGCGTATAGCCGATGGTCATCTCGGTCCCCGTGCCGGTGTAGGTGACGTTCAGACCAAGCTCTTTGTAGCCAATCGCGTTCTTGACCGGCGCGCTGCACCCGGCGGTGATCGCCAGCGCCACCACGAGCGCAAGCACCGCGTCCGGCCGCGTCCGTCCTCCCCGGCTCCTGTGGAGATGCATCGAACCTCTCCCTGGATGATCACGAGTGGCAAGGACGGGGCCAGGAGACGTCTTGGCGACGAAACCAGGGCGCGAAGAGACAGATGAGTACTGAGTACTGCGTACTCAGTACTCAGCCAGGTAGCTGATCGCTGAACGGCTACTCAGGCCGCTTGGCGGCCGCGCTCGGGCTTCTCGACCGGCGCCTTGCCGCTGCGCACCGCCTCCGAGAGACCGCTGCCTGAGGTGAAGGTCGGTCGGCGGCTGGCCGGAATCTGGATCGGCTCACCGGTGCGCGGGTTGCGCCCCGGCCGAGCCTCGCGCTCGGCAATCCGGAACGTCCCGAAGCCGGTCAGCCGCACTTCGTCGCCCTTGCTGAGCGAATCCGTGATAGTCGTGAAGATGTCGTTGACCACGTCCATCGCCTTCGCCTGGGTCATCCCCCGCCGGCCGGCGATCTCCTTCGCAATATCGCCTTTGGTGAGCATGCGCCTTCCTCTCCTGTCAGTCATCCTGGCTCGACAACGGGCGAGCCGGGACGATCGTGTGTGTTCCATCACGGGTCACGGCGGGCATCGGGTGACCCCCGGATACCCGCGTAAACAGTCGCCATCTTTCGCGGCAAGACGTATGCCGCACCCGGGGGACGGGGCGGATCGGCGACGGGGCGACGGGGCGTCTGGACCACGAAAGGCGCGAAAGCGACGAAAGGCGCGAAAGGACGATGCGGGGACGCGGGGCTTACCACCAAGACACAAGGGGCACAACGGGGCTACGGGGCCACGGGATTCACCACAAAGACACGAAAGACAGAAAGGGAGTTGCCAGACGAGCTACCTCTTCGTGTTCTTGGTGTCTTTGTGGTAACCCCGTACCTTCGTGCGCCTTCGTGTCTTCGTGGTGAACTTTGCACCCCGTCGCCCCCTCGCCCGTTCGCGCCTTTCGCGTTCGTTTCGCGCCTTTCGTGGTCCAAACCCACGCCCCTGTCGCCCGGTCGCCCTGTCACCACACGGTGACCGGCGCCAGCGCCAGGTGGTCGACGCCACCAACCGGTAGGCGTTGGAGCGTGACGTAATCGTAGAGGACCAGGATCAGGCTATATTCGCCGGGGGGCGCGCTCTCGGGGACGGACACCTTGACCGCATCCGGCACCATCTCGCCCGCATGCCAGATCGACGTGGGATAAGCGTTGTCGAGTGGCATCGCATCCCGCTGGGCGACCAGCCGGCCATCTGGCCCGATCAACTGGACCGACACGGTGTAATCCTGCGCCATCTTCTGGAGCGCCTCCCAGACGAGCGTGACGCGAACCGTGCCACCTGGTCGAGCGGCCAGCGGCTCGACGGCGATCCCCCGCAACACGATCGCGTCGCCGAATACGGCACGCATCGTTGGCTCGACCGGCAGCCGACGGGACCGGTAGGTTTGGATACGTACGCTGCCGGCCCGGCGCGCGTCGTCGACCTGCGCATTGGCCGCGAGCCACTGAGCGACCACGCTCGACACTTGCGGACGCGGTTTCGCTTCATCCTCGACGACAACGAGCGCACCACTTCCCAGCCACTCGCTCAGGCGGCGGGGGACAGTGCCGGGCCCGAGCCGGCCGATCAACGTGTCGTTCGCCAACAGGTGACGCGGTTGCCCCGCCAGGTAGGGCGCGAGCGCATCGTAAACGCCGGTCTGGGTGAAGACGACGACTGCGTCCGGGGATATGGCGGCCAGAGGCTGCACGGCGTCAGCATAGGGGTTCGACACCACCGCGCGGTCGACGAAGACCGGCGCCAGTCGGACGGCGGTGAGCCCAAGCAGCGCGAGTCCAGCCGCCACCCCAACCACCAGGGCAACCGGCCGGAGCCGCCGGTAGACCCGGGCGACGGGGGGGAGCAACGGTTCGAGAAGTGCGACCCCAAAGCCGACGAGGAGCACTGTGCGCACCGCCACGGTCAGGCCGAGCAACCAGGGGCGGTCGGCGAACAGGTTGACGTACAGATACCCCTCGACGAACAGGTTGTTCGCGGTGAGCACGCTGGCGAGCAAGACGCCGCGCGCGTTTGGCGAGTGGAGGACGATGAATGGCAGAACCCAGAGGGTGAACTGCGGACTGAACCCGCGGAGCAGCAGGAGCGTCAGGACGACGGCGATCCCGGACAATCTCACCACTACCGGCGACGGGGCGGCCCTCACCCCTCGCCCCTCTCCCCGTGGGAGAGGGGTAGGGGGTGAGGGCGGCGACGGGGCGTCCGGGTACGTCC
>JACPQP010000443.1 GCA_016190465.1 Chloroflexota bacterium | reverse complement strand
CGGTATCGGTGGATCGGGGCTGTACCCGGACCGGCGTCAAGGGGAGGCCCCGCACACTGCGGGGCGCGAGGCGGGTAGGGGCTGCCGGGGGTCTGGGCGGCATACTACGCAGAAGGGCCATTCTGCGTAGTATAGTCGCCCCTCTCAGATGGTGTTGCCGGGCGGGCATAGCGAGCGCCTGATGTGGCCCAGTGCGGTGCTGCCGCTGGCTGTTCCCGGGGCTCCCGGTCGCCTGACGACAAACTCAGACACACGGTTTGCAGCCGCATCCGCGCTCCGCTCCACTTGCTGCCCTGTTCCCACGGGGATACAATGGTGGCGACGAAGGAGACGGGTGCGGACGGGTGCGAAGGAGACGGGCGCGGGAGAGGGGTGCAATGGAAACCGGCGTGACCCAGCAGGATCTGCTTGGCGAGCTTACTGTGGAAGACCTCGAGGGTGTGCCCCCGGAATGGATCGAAGAACTGAGGCGCCTCTTCCCCGAAGGGGAAGAGGTTGATCCGAACGAAGCGCTTGCCCGCTGGTTCGAGTGGGCAGCACCAAAGCTCCATGCGACCGGTTACATCAAGCGGATGCAACGGCATCTCGCCGAGAAACACGCACGAAAGCGTGGGAGGCCACTTGAGCCGACCGCGGGTGCCTGATACGAACGTCCTGATCACCTGGCTCGCCGGTCCGCGGCGCCGCCTCATCCTCTTCCGGCAGATTGGTACGGGGCAGGTCGCCATCGTGTCCGTCACCCTGGCCGAACTGTACGCCGGAGTGCGCGACCGCGGTGAACTATTCGCCCTTTCTCAACTGGCTCGCATCGCTCGATCGAGTGATCGCTTGCTCACTCCGACTGATCACGACTGGATTCGAGCCGGTCAACTCATCGCTCGCCACGGAGAGCTCTTTGGATACCTGGATCCCTGGGATCACTTCGGCGACGTGCTGATCGTCCTCTCCGCCGCGCAGCTCGGCGGTACCGTGCTCACCGCTGACCGCGATTTCGAGAGCTGGGTTGCCGCTGCCCAGGCCAGCGGCTACGACGTCACGCTGACCCCGATGTGACACCGAGGCCTCGTCGGCGGTAGAGAGGCCGGAGCAGCAGAGATGAGCCATCAGCTCACCCCGAACGCTCGTCCCGATGGCTGGCTCCCTCCCCCCGGGGCCGAGGAGCTACCGGACTCGCGGCTCCGCGTCCCCGTCGTCGAGGAGTTCCTCGACGACGGGGTCATCGAGGACGGCTGGTCTGGGAAGACGGTCCTCACCTACCGTCAGGCCCTCACCGCTCTCGCCCGCTGGCTCGTCCGCGAGACCGGCCAGCCGTTCGCCCCCGGTGCGCTCGACCAGCGCCTCATCCGTGCCTGGCAGCGCCACCTCCGGGCCGAGCTCGACGTCGAGGACGCCACTTATGTCAAGTATCTCTCCGCGCTTCGCTCCTTCCTCGCCTATCTGCGCGGTACGGACCAGACCGCGCTCGCGCCCGAGGACGTCAAGCTGCCCCGCGGCTACACTGACGTGAGCCACGTCGTCCCGCTCTCGATCGACGAGTTGACCGCGCTGCTCGCCGCGCCGGATCCGACAAAGCTCTGGGGCCGCCGCGATCGGGCGCTCTGGGCGCTGTTCTACTCGACCGGCATGCGCATCGCCGAGGCGCTCGGCCGCGACCGTCGCGAGCTGCCGTCCGACCGGTTATGTCGAGCGGCTGTCCTCGAGCTGCCGATCGTCGGCAAGGGCCGGAAGCCCCGGGTCGTCTTTCTCGACGAGCTGGCCCAGCGCCTGCTGAAGGAATACCTGGACCGTCGCGACGACGACTACCCCCCGCTCTTCCGCTCTTACCGCGGCCCGGCCGGACCGGACCGCCGGCTCTCGGCGCGGATGGTTCAGCAGGCGATTCGGGACTATGCCATTGCCGCCGGTCTGGCGACGATCCCGACGCCACACACCCTGCGCCACAGCTTCGCCCTCCACAAGCTCGAGGCCGGCGCCGACATCCGGATCGTCCAGGCATTCCTTGGCCACAGCTCGGTCGCCACCACCCAGCGCTACACCAAGGTACGCGACCGCTTCCTGCGCGATGTCTACGAGCGCGCCCACCGTGCCATCCCCGCCCCCCCTTCCCACCCCGACGGGGCGACGGGGTGACGGGGCGGCGGGGCGACGGGGCTACAGAGTTCACCACATAGGACACAAAGGACACAAAGGACACGAAGGGAGACGCGGCTGCCACCGGATCCGCACTGCTTTGTGCTCTTCGTGTCTTTGTGGTGAAACTCGGGCTTCGGGCTCACGCCACAGAGACACGAAGGACACGAAGGGGACACGCGCGGACGGGGAGCAAGGGAAAGGCGAGGACACGGCGACGGGACGGCGGACCCGTCTGTGGAGTGCGGTGGCTTGACACCTCTCTGGCACGTGGCAGCCCGGTCCGAAGGGCACGCCGCGTTGCCAGCAGAGACCTGGGACGTGAAGAGGAAGAAGAGAACATGCCTCAGATGACCGGTAGCGGCCGACGCCCCCGGTGCCCCCGGTGCCCCCGGTGCACCGGTACAGTCCCTGAGAGAGGATAAGCATAGCTCCGACGGTGCACCCGGTGCACCCGGTGCACCCGGTGCAATGGAGGACGAACCGGTGACTGACGTGACCGACGCCGCACCCGAGATCACCTACCAGACGATCCCCAAGGGCTGGACCCGCGTCGACGCCATCGTCGGTGGCCGCTCGGTCAGCCACTGTTCCATCATCCCGCTGATGCTCCAGTTCGGCGCCGCTCGCGTGCGGGTCGACGGCATTGGCGGGGTCTGGACCGAGGAGGACGCTCGCCAGCGCGGCTATGCCCGCCGGGTGCTCGTGGCGGCGGTGCAGCGCATGCGGGCGGGTGACGCCGCCCTCTCGCTGCTCTACGGCATCCGGGACTTCTACCCCCGGTTCGGCTACGCCACCATCGGCGCGGACTATGCGCTCCGGCTCACCGAGCTGGACCGGCCGTCATCGATGCCGGCCGGCTGGACCGTGTGCCCCTTCGCGCCGCCGGACCTGCCCGCGCTCCAGGCGCTGTACGCACGCTACACGGCGCGGGCACTTGGGGCGGCGGTACGACTGCTGGCGGGGGAGACCTGGCGCCTGCTGGCGGCGGTGGCAGACCCAAACCGGCCCCGCCACCACCCCTCTCCGGCCTCGAACGATCCGGGTGTCCAGGACGAGTGCCGGGTGATCGAGGACCCGGAGCGCCGGGTCGCCGCCTACGTCTGGCGCGCCAACGGCTCCTGGGCGGTGCAGGCAGTCGAGCGTCGCTTTCCGGAGGCGCTGGTCCTCGGTGAGGTCGTGGCCGACGGCATCGCCGCCGCCGACGCGGCGATGGCGGTCTGTCGCGACTGGGCCCGGGAGGAGTCGGCCCGGCGCGGGCAGGCCGTGGGCTGGGTCAACATCGGCACCCCGCCAGAGGGGGCAGTGGCCGCCGCCGCGCGCCACCAGTTCGCGCAGTCGATCGAGTTCACCTGGGCCTGCGGCGGGCCCATGGTGCGCGTGCTGGACATCCGCCGGCTCGTCGCGGCGCTCCAACCCGAGCTGGAGGTGCGGTGGCGTGCGGCCGGCTCCCCGCGCGCCGCCACGGTGTCCCTCCGGACCGACCTGGGCGACGTGTCCCTCGGCCTCGGCCCAGACGGCGTCGCCGTCCACGCCAGCGCGCCGCCCCCCGGGTCGCCGCCGATGGGCGACGTCACCCCGGCGACGGTGGTCCGTCTCCCCCAGACGGCGCTCGCCCGGCTCGCCTGCGGCGGCTTCCCACCCGACGACCTGCTCGCCCGCCTGGAGGTCCCACCGGACGCGGCCGCCAGCCAGCTCCTGGCGGCCCTGTTCCCGCAGCGCCACCCGTTCGTCTATTACGCGGACCGGATCTGAGCAGGTATCGAGAAGTTTTCGATGGTTTTGGGGGACACCCCCAAGACCCCGGCCGGGGGGATGGTTTTGGGGGACACCCTCTCCCCCGTCGGGGGAGAGGGGGGCGGGGATCAGTACGCCCGGGCGAACAGCACGCGCCGGGCGCTGGGCTTCCTGTCCCAGACACACGCCCCGGGCTCTTCCGCCTCGGTGAAGGGGATACAGCGGATGGTCGCGCCGGTCTCTGCCTTGATCGCCGCTTCGCAGGCCGGATCCTCACACCAGTGGGCCTGGATGAACCCCGGCTGCTCCACCAGGACACGCTGAAACTCCGCCAGCGTATCCACCCGGCTGGTCTTCGACTCCCGACTGGCCAGCGCGCGCTGGAAGAGACTGGTGTGCAGATCATTCAGCGCCCGGTCTACCGCCGCCACCAGGTCCGTTCGCGGTACCGCTCGCTTCTCCCGGGTGTCCCGCCGCACCAGGACCACCTGGTTGGCCCGCACGTCTCGCGGACCGATCTCCGCCCGCAGAGGCACCCCCCGGAGCTCCCACTCACTATACTTCCAGCCGGGGGTCTTGTCGCTCCAATCCACCTCCACCCGGAAGTGCGGGGCCAGAGTCGCCCGCACCTGCTCCACCGCCTCGCGCACCGCCAGGTCGTCCTGGCCTCGCGCGGGGATCGGGATAAGGATGACCTGGATCGGGGCGACCTTCGGCGGGAGGATCAGACCGGAATCGTCGCCATGGACCATGATCACCGCCCCCACGGCCCGGGTGCTCAGCCCCCAGCTCGTGGTCCAGACGTGCTTGCGCGCCCCGTCGGCGTCCTGGAAGGTGATGTCGAAGGCCCGGGCGAAGTTCTGCCCCAGGAAATGGGAGGTGGCCGACTGGAGCGCCTGGCCGTCGGGCATCAGG
>JACPQP010000440.1 GCA_016190465.1 Chloroflexota bacterium | reverse complement strand
TAGGTCACCCCGGGGAGGGGGATGGCGGCTCCCCCTCCCCGCGCCCGCCCCCATCAGGAACGAGAGGGGGCAGGGGGTGAGGTCGGCCCCCGGTGTCGCCGTGCGACGCCCCAAAGTTAGCGCACATGCCCCCTACCCCTCTCCCCGTGGGAGAGGGGGCAGGGGGTGAGGGCAGCGTTTATCCGCGTGCATCTGCGGTTCCCGCCCGTCCCAGGCGACGACGCATCCGACCGTGCAGCGCAGTGAGCGCCGGACTATTTCGCACAGGCGTTCAGCCATCAGCCGGTGAGCGATCAGCGATCGGAGGTCTGGGGCTGACGGTTTCCGGGGACTGACCGCTTCCAAGCGAGCGTCCCTCGATCTCCCCGGCCTGGAGCAACAGCGCGTTCACGAGGCGGGGGTCGATCCGAAAGTCGGCGGCTTGCAGTCGCTCCACCAGAGGCGCGACTGACTCGATGCGACCGGATTGCTTTGCGTGGAGCAGGAACCCGAGGGTACCGACCACCGAGCACCCGGCCGCCAACGCGGCTCGACGGGCGTCGCGGTCGTCTGCCAGGAGCCGTTTCGAGGGAGACTGGGCCGCCAGATGGATCGCGGCAGCCTCGCCGTCCCCGAGGTGCGGCCACGGATTCGGCCCGGCCTGACTCGCGCGGACGCGAACCGATCCGGCGTCGATGGCGCGCTGGATGTCAGCGGCGTCGGCGGTCCCCTTCCGCAACAACTCGTCCCGGACGACGTGAGGGACGAGCACCGGCCCCCAGAGGTCGCCGAGGAGATCCAGGAGACCCAGCCGGGCCAACGCGATCAGCGGGCTTGAGTTGGAGACGACGAGATCCTCTTCGACCATCCCGGTAATTCGCCAGCCTCGCGCTCGAGCTGGGCAACATCGTACCGAACGACCGGCACCCCTGAATTGCTCAGATAGGTGACGAAGTCGCTGTACGAGAGTCCCGACAGACGAGCGGCGCGCCCCAGGCTGAAAACCCCCTGGTCGTAGAGCGCCCGGGCCAGAGCCCGCCGTAGGTCCTCCTCCGCGCCCGCCGTGGCGAGCGAGACCAACAGCGCCACCGGATGGTCGCCCTTCAGGACGACGACCGGTGACTCCCTGGCGCTCTCCAACGCCGCGGAGGGGTTGTGCTTGAGGCCCCGCACGTTCACTGCCCGAACCCCCACGCCGCACCTCCAATCTGTGCCTACGAGACGTTCCCTCAGCATTGTAGCACATCGAGCCACGCCCATGGGGCCACGGTTTCCTTGCGACGGGGTTCCTCGGTGCCGTAGAATAATGGTGCGACCAGGGTATTTCACACTCGTGGGGACGGGGCCTGGGGGTAGCCCCCAGGTATGCGCGAGAGTCGCGAGGCGATCGAGGCGATGCGGCCCTCACCCCCGGCCCTTCTCCTGGGGGAGAGGGGCCGGGGGTGAGGGCCGTGAGGCGACCGAGGCGATCCCCACCGATACGACGAGGTACGGAAGAGATATGGTGCAACCGCAGGAACTGCCGGTTCGGGTGCTCGTGATCGGGGCGCATCCCGACGACCCCGAGTTTGCGTGTGGCGGCACGATCGCTGCCTGGGCGCGCGACGGGAAGGAGCTCCACTACCTGATCTGCACTCGTGGCGACAAGGGAAGCGACAACCCGTCGATCACGCCGGACGAGCTCACGGCGATCCGGGAGGCCGAGCAGCGGGCAGCCGCGGCCGTCCTCGGCGTCAAGACCGTCCGCTTCCTCCCCCTGCGGGACGCCGAGATCTACCCGACCTACGAGTTCCGGGGGATGCTGGTCCGGGCGATCCGGGAGATCCGGCCCTACGCCGTCCTCACCCACGACCCGGCAATGCTCTACGGCGATGGCCACATCAACCACCCGGACCACCGGGCCGTCGGCCAGACGACGCTCGACGCGATCTTCCCGACGGCGCGCGACCGGCTGAACTTTCCGGAGCACGAGCGCGAGGGCTTGCAGCCACACAAGGTGAAGGAGATCTACCTCTGGGGCACCCAGAACCCCAATCACTGGGTGGACATCAGCGAGGTGCTGGATCGCAAGATCGAGGCGATCTGCCAGCACCGGAGCCAGATCAAGTCTCCCGACGGGCTGCGGGAGCGCATGGCCGAGCGGCACCGCCAGATCGGCGCGCCGAAGGGGATCGAACTGGCCGAGGCGTTTCGCAAGATCGAGATGGGGCGATAGCAGGCGATATCGGGGAGGAACAATTGGAGAGGAAAAGGAATGGCTCAAGCCCGGGTAACCGAAGCTGACGTGCTCCGGGCCCTCGGAAAGGTCCGGGAGCCGGAGCTGGGGCGGGACCTCGTCTCGCTCAATATGATCCAGGACGTGAAGATCGAGGGAGGAAGCGTCTCGTTTACGGTCGTGCTGACGACGCCGGCCTGCCCGTTGAAGGCGCAGATCGAGCGCGAGGCCCGAGCCGCAGTGATGGCGCTGCCGGGCGTCGCCGCGGTCCAGGTGAGGCTCGACTCGCGGGTCGTCGCCGGCCGCGTCGCTCGCGGGAGGGAGCCGATTCCCAACGTCCGCAACATCCTGGCCGTGGCCAGCGGCAAGGGCGGCGTCGGCAAGACCACCGTGAGCGTCAACCTGGCGGTGGCGCTCCAGGAGAGCGGCGCTCGGGTCGGGCTCCTCGACGCCGACATCACCGGGCCGAACGTGCCGCTCATGCTCGGGCTCAGCGGGCAGCCGCGCGCGCGCGACAACAAGATCGAGCCGCTGGTGGCCTACGACGTCCAGGTGATGTCGATCGCCTTCTTCGTGCCGGATGGCGAGCCAGTGATCTGGCGCGGACCGATGGTTGCCGGCGCGATCCAGCAGTTCTTCCGCGACGTGGACTGGGGCGACCTGGATTACCTCATCGTCGACCTGCCGCCGGGCACCGGCGACGCGTCGCTAACCCTGGCCCAGGCGGTCCCGCTCAGCGGGGTGATCATCGTCAGCACTCCCCAGGACGTGGCCTGGCTGGACGCGAGCAAGTCGCTGGCGATGTTCCAGAAGCTCGACGCGCCGATCCTCGGCATCGTGGAGAATATGAGCTACTTCGTCTGCCCGCACTGCCAGGACCGGGTCGACATCTTCGGGCACGGCGGCGCCGAGCGGTCGGCCGAGCAACTGGGCTTGCCGTTCCTCGGGCGCGTGCCGATCGATCCGAGCATCCGGATCGCCGGCGACAGCGGCGTCCCGGTGCTGAAGTCGCACCCCGAGTCGGCCCCGGCGGCGGCGCTTCGCGAGGTGGCCGCGCAGGTGGCGGCGCGCATCAGCATTTTGGCGCTGGGACCAACGGGCAAGCAGCCGGTCTTTGTCCCCTTGAAGATGGTGTGAGATGATCCCGCGTGACCGATATGTCCAGACGCTGCTGTTCGGCAAACCGGATCGGATCCCGCTTCGCCCCGGCGGGCCACGTGAATCGACGCTCGCGGCGTGGCGCAGCCAGGGGCTGCCCGAGGGAGTCAACTACTACGATGCCCTCCTCGAATTGCTCGACATCGAGCCCGACGACACCGGGCCACGGGTCTCGCTCGGTGTCGACTTCAAGATGATCCCCCAGTTCGAGGAGAAGGTGCTCCAGCACAAGCCGGGCAACCCTGGGAGCTACATCGTCCAGGACTGGATGGGCGCCATCACCGAGATCTCCGACCGGTACGACTACACGTACATCCGGTCGGCGAAGGATTTCGTCACCCGCAAGTGGCACCGCTTCCCGGTCCAGACCCGGGAAGACTGGCTGGAGATGCGTAAGCGGTACGATCCGAGTGCGCCGGGCCGCTATCCGGCGGATTTCGCGGCGCGCTGCCAGGCCCTTCGGGATCGGAGCTATCCGCTCGCGTTCTCGATCAACGGCCCGTTCTGGCAGCTTCGGGAGTGGCTGGGCCTGGAGACGCTGTGCATGACGATGCTGGACGACCCCGCCTGGATCGAGGAGATGATCGAGTTCTGGACCGAGTTCGTGCTGGCGACCATGCAGCCCATCCTGGAGCACGTTCAGGTCGACGCCGTCCACCTCTCGGAGGACATGGCCTACAAGATCCACAGCATGATCTCGCCGCGGATGGCCCGGCACTTCCTGCTCCCGACCTACCGTCGCTGGTCCGATCGGATCCGGGCCTCCGGCTGCCCGATCATCTCGATGGACTCGGACGGGCACATCGGCAAGCTCATCCCCGTCTGGATCGACGGCGGGATCAACGTCTGCGAGCCCATCGAGGTGGCCGCGGGGAACGATATCGTCGAGTACCGACGGACCTTCGGCCGCACGATGGCCTTCACCGGGGGCATCGACAAGCGAGCGATCGCCCGGGGCGGGGCGGAGATGGTGGAGGAGGTGCTGCGGGTGGTGCCACCCCTTCTGGAGGAGGGAGGCTTCATCCCCGGCTGCGACCACGGGGTCCCGTCGGACATCTCCTGGCCGAACTACGTCGAGTACTCGCGGCTGCTGGCTCGCCTCACCGGCTGGCTTGACTGAGTTGATGCGACCCGCTGCCGGCCAGAGTAGGTATCAGGAAGCTTGCGATGGTTTTGGGGACACCCCAAACCCCGCCAGGACGG
>JACPQP010000439.1 GCA_016190465.1 Chloroflexota bacterium | reverse complement strand
GCGCGAGCTTCTTACTCTGGCCGCGACGACCGCAACAGTGAGATCGCCCACTCGACCTCTTCGAGCCGCCCGCGCAGCACGTCGGCCCGACGGTTGGCAGCCCCCTCACGGCTTGTCTCCTCGAACTGTAGCCAATCGCGGAGCTGGGTGCGCCGGTGCTCCAACTCCCGAAGAGCATGCTCGGTCGCTTGCGATTCTTTAGTCACGGTGGTCTCCTTGCCTTATTTTCAGGTGGCCGCGCGAGTATCAGCCGGTCGCCCCAGCCAGTGGTCAGGTGGCGCGGCCGGGGGGATGCCGAGGAGGAGCGACGGCGACGCCGGGGCCGACGGCGCCTACGGTTCCGCGACCGGATCGAGGGTCTCGTCGAGCGTCGGGCTCAAGCAGATCACCCCTCGCTCCTGGAGCGTTCGCAGCGTCCGGACCACGTGCCGTTGCGCCGCGACGATCGCCTCGCCTGGCACCCGCGGACGCCGGGCAACCTCACGCCGGAGGCGGTCGGCCTCGGCGGGGGCGAGCGCCGTGCCGAGGCGCGCGACCACGGATTCGAGGCCAGACCCCTGCAACGCGACGATGAGGTCGTCCCAGCCCACCGCTACGCCGTTGACCTTACGGCGCAGGTGGCCCAACAGTTCTTTCAGGCTCGCATCGTCCAGCGTGGCGATGTCGGCGAACGAGAACTGCCTCAGGTGCTCCTCGGTCAACAGGCGATCGAGCTTTCGGCGTATGGCGGTTCGCAGCACCTCAACCGTCGAGGGGTGAACGGGCTGGAGACCAACCAATCGGTGGGCAACCTCCAACCGAACCCAGGCCGGCAGGAGGGTGAGCACCTGCGCCGCCAGGGTGGCCGGGGCGTACGAGAGGACGAGCGCGATGGTCTGGGCGGACTCGCCGGCGACGATGGTGGCGATCCGGTTCGGCGGCTGCCCCCAGAGAAAGTGGAACGGGCCCGGCGGATCGGAGGACCGCGCCGGCCGGCGGTCCGCGGGCGAAAGCCCCAGCGCGGCAAACAGCGCCAGGCGGAACTGCTCCATGTTGCCGTCGACGCCCCGGATCAGCCCCGCGAGCTCCGCGCGAGCAGCGTCGAGCAGCTCCAGGCGGCGGGCCGGCGGCAGCCGGTCGAAGCGGACGATCTCCCGCGAGATCGCTTCCACGATCGGCTCATCCATGGTCCGCAGCACCTGAGCGGCGACCTGGGGACCAAGCGCCATCAGCATCACGGCGGCGCGCCGAGTGTGGCTCACCGGGTCGAAAGACGGCTCCGGATCAGTTGGAGCACGGGATGCGTCCAGTTGATACCTCTCTTCGGGCTCCGTTCCTCAGCCAAGCGCTGCCGGCTCTCGATGCTCTTGTTCTCGATGCGCTCATTGTACTCGCTCGCCGGACGCGAGTTCAATCGAGGTCTTCACATCGGCGGTTCGCTCGGCTATACTGAGAGCAGGAGCCGTCGACGTGGATGGGTTGATACCTCTCTTCGGGAACACCGCTGACGCCTGTTTTGCCGTGGATGGGCAGCAACGTGTCGTCCTGTGGAACGACGCGGCCGAAGCCCTGTTAGGGCACCGCGCCCGACAGGTGATGGGCCGGTCCTGCTTCCAGGTGATCTGCGCCGTGGACACGCACGGCCGCGCCTTCTGCCAGCGCCGGTGCTTCTTGCACGTGGGTGCGAGCAGAGGCCAGTTTCATCCCAGCCACCGGCTGGCCCTTCAAACGGCGGATGGGCAACACCGGACTGTCGACCTGAGCACCGTGCTGGTGCCGCCGACCTGCCCGGGGGGGCCCTACCTGGTCCATTATCTTCGGCCTGTCGAGCGGTCAGCGGAATCGCTTCCCCCACCGTCGGCCGCTGGGTCTCAGAATGGCGCTGGTGGGAACCTCCTTTCACCGCTCACCCACCGGGAGTACGAAGTCCTGGCCCTGCTGGCCCGTGGCGCCACCACCGACCAGGTGGCCACCGCGCTGAGCATCACCCGGGTCACCGCCCGAAACCACATTCAGCACCTGATGGACAAGTTCATTGCCCACAGCCGCCTGGAGGTCGTCGCGCTGGCCCGCCAGCACCACCTGCTCCCCTCGCCGTAGATCTTTTCTGCGTTTCCTCGATGCGAACGTCCTGCGGTGATACCTTCCCGTGATGCCGAGCAGAAGCCAGTTGACAACGGACTGACCTGCGATCTCATTGGTGAGGTGGGGTGCCCGGGCGCTGATCCCGCTTCGCGCGGGCGCTCCCGGCTGCCCGTCGGATGACGCTGTCACCGGCGGGAGGGACGAGACGGCACCTCCGCAGGCTGATCGCGATGGTCCTAGCCCTCACCATCCCAACGTACATCCGTCGACAGATCGATCCCGGCTGGGCCTTCCGGCCGGTGGTGACGGCAATCACGCTTCGACTGGGTCTGGTGATGGCTTGATCGGCGTGTGGGCGTTGGGCTCGCGGCGGTGCGGTGACCTGTTCGATCGAGAGGACCTGGCCGCGTTCGCCCGGGTCGGCCAGCAGGCGGCCGTGTTGCTCGACTACGATCGGCTGCACCGGCAGCAGGTTCAGTAGGAGCTCATCCAACACGAACTGGCCCGCGCGCGCGAGATCCAGGAGCGGCTTCTCCCGACAACGCTCGTCGGCTGGCCCGGTCAGATGGAGATCGCGGCGCGCTTTCGTCCAGCCCGGCAAACCAGCGGCGACTTCTACGATTTGTTCCCCCTGGCGGGCGGTGCGCTGGCCGATGGAGACCCGGAAGCGCCCGCAGGGCCGCTGGTGCCGGTTCGGATCGCCGTCGGCGACATGGCCGGCAAGAGCATCGGTGCGGCGCTGGTGATGGCTCTGGCTCGCACCGCGCTTCGGGCGGTCGCTCAACCCGCAGGGCAAATGCTCGCCTCGAGGCCGGCGGGAGGCGAGTTCCGCACCGATCTGCCGTCACCGGCGGCGACGATGCGGGTGGTGGGTGGGCTCCTGCACCGGGACGTGGGCCGAAAGGACTTCGTCGTCTGCGCGCTGGCGGTGGTCGAGCCGCCCGGTGGCGGCGCAAACGGTCATTCGGTGCCCCGACTTCGTCTGGCGAATGCTGCCCAGGTGCCACCGCTGCTGTGCCGGGCCGGCCGCGCCGTCGAGGTGGAGCCGCCGGGTGAGCGATTGCCGCTGGGAGTTCTGCCCGATGGGCAGTATGGCGAGCTGGTGATCGACCTTCAGCCGGGCGATGTGGTGGTGTTTGCGTCCGACGGCCTGACCGATGCGCCGGCTCGCGTGACGGGGACGGAGCGAGGCGCGCACGGCGAGAAGCGACAGGCCGAAGTGGCGACGGGAGAGCTCTTTGGTTTCGAGCGGTTGGCAGAATCGGCTGCGCTGTGGGCTTGCCGGGCGGCCGACGCCGAGGGCGTGGCGGCCGGACTGTGGTCGGATCTGAGCGCCTGGGCCGGCGAAGCTCCGTCGCACGATGACATGACCCTGGTCGTGCTGCGCGTGCCTCACGTTGCCCCTCGATGACTCGTGGACACCCCGACCCGGACCCTTGCTCCCGACAGTGCCGTGGTGTATTCTCTCGGCCAGAGAGGCGGGTTGGGGAGAGAGCCTGATCGGGGGAAGGGTGGGGAAGATGGTCAGCGGGAAGCCCACCGCGAAACGGCGACGTAACCGCACGATTGAGCTAGGCATCCCCAGCGATCTGGGGTGGGAGCGCGCGGCGATGGACGTGGCCGCGAGTGTGGCCCGGTGCATGGGATTCCCGGCTGATCGCATCGAGGACATCAAGACCGCCGTGGCCGAGGCGACGCTCAACGCCATCGAGCACGGCAACTCGCTGGATGCTTCCCAGAGGGTCCTCATCGTCCTGGTGCCGGAAGGGGAGAAACTGGAGATCAACGTTCGCGACCGGTCGTCGACGCCGTTCCCGCCGGCCGAGGCCGTCGGCGCGCCAAGCCTGGAGGACAAGCTGACCGGTCTCTCCAACACCCGGGGCTGGGGCACCTTCCTGATCCGATCTCTGGTGGATGAGGTGGAGTTCACCTCCACCAGCGAGGGCAACCTCGTGCGCATGGTCATCCACCTTGAGCCGTAGAGTAACCGGATGCGTTCAGCCATCCGATCGGCGTGCATCTGCGGTTTCCGACCCCGCAACCCCAGACCTCGGGCTGACGGCTGAACGCTGACGACCAACCGAACGACACGAGGAGAGGCGCTATGGCGAATGAGGCGCGGGCGACCCTGCGGGAAACCCCTCTCCTGACCGTCATCGATCTCCGGGGTGAGGTGACCACTTTCGCCGACGACGCGATCAACAGCGCCTACCGCCAGGTCTCAGAGCGAGGCGCGAAGAACATCTTGCTCAACTTCTCGGGAGTAGACCACCTCAACAGCGCTGGCATCGCCATCATCATCGGCGTTCTCACTGAGACCCGCAAGGCCGACCAGTGCCTCTTGATCACCGGGCTGACGCCCCACTACCGGAAGGTCTTTCACATCATGGGGCTTGCCCGGTATGTCCCGATCTTCGACTCCGAAGACGCGGCGCGCCAGTCGATCGACAGCCGATGAGTATGTCCGTTGAGGATCTGGAACGTCGCCTCTTTACAACTGGAGACGCTCTACGAGATCGGCCGAGCGTGCGCGCACACCCATACGGTCGGCGATATGCTGCGCGTCATCCTCTCGGTGCTGATGGGGACCTTCGGTGCCACACGGGGGATCGGGTTCGCCGGCGATGCCGAAGGCCGGCTGCAAGCGGTCTCCTCGCGGGGGCTGTCGGGGGATGACGACCTGTCCGAGCGCGCTTTGGCCCAGGCCTACCTCCTCGGTGGCGGCGGAGAGTCCTGGCAAGCCACGGCCGGAATGGAGGTTTGCCTCCCCTTCCGGATCGATGCCTCCACTCACGGCGCCGTCGCCCTTGGTCCCCGCCTCACAGGGGCGCTTTACACGGCCGACGACCGGACGTTGCTGGAGACCATCGTCGCCAACGCTCTACCCCACTTGCACGAAATGAAGCTGCTGCACGCCCTGCAACTGACCGCCGACGAGCTGAGACGCAAGGTGCAGGCCCTGGCCGTGGCCAACGAGATCGCCCTTGGCGGCGCCGCCCGCCCCACCGCCCGACGGCTGCACCGCTTCCTGCTGGAATGGATCGCCAGCGCACTCGACGCCGCCGAGATCGCCCTCGGGCTGGTAGCCGGTGGCTGCTGGCGGGTCGCGGCAAGGTACGCGGGACGGTTGGATCCGGCAACCGATCCCCAGACGGTTGAGCCCGAGTCCGAGGTTCTGGTCCGGCTGGCGGCTCCGGAGTGGTCCGTCGATGCTGGGCGCGAGATGGTCGTCCCGGTGCGCTACGGGGCCGAGCTGATCGGGGCCATCTGGTTGCGGCGTGAGCCGCGGGCGCGCCGGTTCGATGGCGACGATCGCGCTCTGCTCGAGTTCCTGGCGAACCAGGTGGCTATCGTCCTGGAGAACAGCCGTCTGGTCGAGGGTTTTCTGGCACAGCGGCAGGAGCAGTTTCGGCTGCGTGGGATGTTGGAGCAGTATCTGGCGCCCACGGTGGCCGAGCGGCTCATCGCTGGCAGCACGCGACCTGCGCTGGAGGGAACGCGTCTGCCCGTATCCGTCCTGATGGTGGACATGCGGGGGAGCACCGAACTGATCAACCGTGTCGATCCGGAAGTCATGGTTCGTCTGCTCAATCAGTACCTTGGCCGAATGACGGACATCCTTTTCGATCATGAGGGCACCATCGACAAGTTCGAGGGGGACGCCGTGCTGGGCTTCTTCGGGGCGCCGGAGGCCCACGACGACGATCCACTGCGGGCAGTGGGGGCCGCCGCGGCGATGCAGCGAGCGTTCGCTTCCCTCCTCGCGGAGTGGCGGCGCCAGTACGGGCTTTCGGAGGCTCTGGGGATCGGCGTGGGCATCGCGACCGGCGAGGTAGTCGTCGGCAATATCGGGTCTGCCAAGCGACTGGAGCACACCGTCATCGGGGCCGCGGTGAACCTGGCGGCGTGTCTCACCGCCCGGGCCCCGGCGGGCACGATCCTGCTGGATGGACCTACCGGAACGCCGTAGCCGGCTCACTAGGGCTGGCCCTGGGGCCGCGGGCGCGCCGGCCGCGCCTCTCATCCGCGCCAAGGGGTTCGACGCGCTGGTGCCGGTGTATCGTCTGCGGGCGCCCGACGTGCCCACAGCGCCGTAGTACCAGTGGTGGCTGGCGAGGTCTTGTTGCCGTCGATGGACGGCACCCGGGCAGCACTCTCGTCCGGACGCGGGCCAGAGGCCCCGCCCCCGGCATTGCGCACGGGTTGCGGCAGGCCGCCGCAGACGCAATCGATACAAGAAGTGAGTCAGTGCCCGCGCGGGTACCTGGAAGCAGGAGAGTGAGCATGCACCGTTTTGGCGTCGGGCTGATCGGGACCGGGATGAGTGCGGCGATGCACGCCGAGGCGCTCCACGAAGTGCCGGAGGCACGGGTCGTCGCGGTGCTCGGATCCAGCGGCGAGAAGGCGTCGGCCTTCGCGCGACGATGGGCGATTCTCCGGGCCTACCATCAGCTCGACGAGTTCGTCGCTGATCCCGAGATCGACGCGGTTCACCTCTGCACGCCTCCCTACCTCCACGAGCTGCACGCCCGCGCCGCGGCGCGAGCCGGTAAGCACATCCTGGTCGAGAAGCCTATGGCCCGAACCGTCCAGGAAGCGGATCGCATCATCGCGGAGGCGCAGGGCGCGGGCGTTCAACTGGGGGCGATGTTCCAGCACCGGTTCATGCCGCTCCCCCGCCAGGTGAAAGACGCGCTGGACGCGGGCCGGCTCGGCCAGCTCTACCTGGCCGACTGCTCCGTCAAGTGGTGGCGCGCACCCGAGTACTATCAGGGGAGTCGCTGGCGCGGCAAGCTCGATCTCGAGGGTGGTGGTGCGCTCATCAACCAGGCGATCCACACCATCGACCTGCTCTGCTGGTTTGCCGGACCGGTTGCGCGGATCGTCGCCCACTGCGCCACCATTGCCCACGCGATCGAGGCCGAGGACCTCGGCGTGGGGTTGTTGCGCTTCGCCAATGGCGCGGTTGGCGTCGTCGAGGGAAGCTCCGCGCTCTACCCCGGCTTTCCCGAGCGCATCGAGCTGCACGGCGCCAACGGCTCGATCATCCTCAACGAGGGGCTCGGCACGATCGATTGGCTCCTGCGCGGCGAGGCGAACCTCCACGCCGAACGGGCCGAGCAGCGCGGCGCCGCCTCGAGCGACCCGGCCAGGATCTCACTCGTCGGCCACACCGCTGAGTTCCGCGACTTCTACCAGGCGCTAGCCCAAGGGCGGCCACCGGCGCTCTCCGGCGCCGAAGGGCGAAAGGCGCTCGAGATCGTCCAGGCGATGCGCCTCTCCCAGCAGACTGGGCAGCCGGTTGATCTGCCTTTGCGAGTGATGGGCGATGAGTCGTGAGTGACCGGGCCGGCAACGGTCGTGGGACTGATCACTCGTCGCTGGTCACTCATCAGTCGACGTGGCGCACCGTCTATGCGTTGGCCTGGCCGGTCATCGTCGAGAACGCGTTGCAGACGGCGCTCGGAGTCGTCGACACGATCATGGTGGCCCGGCTGGGCAACGAGGCGGTGGCCGGCGTGGGGGCGGCGACTCAGTTCCTGTTCCTGAGCTTCGGCGTCTTTGGCGGCCTCGCCGTTGGCAGCACCGCGCTCGTCGCCCGGTTCACGGGCGCGGGCGATCCGGGCGCGGCCGGCCGCGTGACGAAGCAGTCGATCTGGCTGGCAGTGCTACTTGGCTCGGCAGTGATGGCGCTGGGGCTATCGACCGCCGACGTGGCTATGGCGCTCCTGGGACCGGCGCCAGCGGTCGCCCGCATCGGGGCAGACTACCTGCGCGTCACCTCCCTGTCGATGGTCTTCATGGTCATGATGTTTGTGACCAGCGCCTGCCTGCGCGGCGCTGGCGACACTCGGACGCCGATGGCTGTCACCGCCCTGATCAACGTCGTCAACGCGGCGGTCGCCTACGTGCTGATCTTCGGCGAGCTTGGCCTGCCGGCGCTGGGCGCCGTCGGCTCGGCCTGGGGGGCGGCGGCAGCTCGCTCTGTGGGTTGCCTGCTGCTGCTCGCCGCGCTGCTGCGCCGGCGCAACGGGCTGACGATCGCCAGCCGTGATGATTGGCAGGTGGATCCTGGCTGGATCCGGCGCATCGTTCGCATCGGCCTCCCCGCGGGGTTCGACCAGTTGCTGATGGGTGGGAGCTTTGTCGTGTACAGCGCCCTCGTCATCACGCTGGGAACGGTCGTGTTCGCGACGATGCGGATCACGTTCAACGCGCTCGCGATCTCCTTTCTTCCGGCCTTTGGCTTCTCGGTCGCCGCGGCCGCGCTGACCGGGCAGGCGCTGGGAGCCGGTTCACCTGACCGGGCTCGCCAGGCGACCTGGGTCGCGGTTCAATCGGCGGCCACGTGGATGACGGCGATGGCGGTCGTCTTCTTCTTCACCGGCGAGCCGCTGCTGCGCCTCTTCACCGACGATCCCCTGGTGGTCGAAGAGGGGATCGTGGCCATGCGCTACGGCGCGGTCAGCATCCCGATCTTCGCGGCGCCAATGGTGATCGCCGGGGCGCTCCGCGGAGCGGGCGATACCCGCTACCCGATGCTGGTGAACATCGTCACGGGCTGGCTGGTCCGGTTGCCGATTGCCTATCTGCTGTCGATCACCCTGGGCCTGGGCCTGCCGGGCGCCTATCTGGCCTTTGCGGTCGACGCCGCGCTCCAGACCGCGCTGCTGATCGCCCGCTATCGGCGGGGCAAGTGGCAGGAGATCGCGGTGTAGGGCGAAGACACTCCGTGAGAGCGTGCTACAATATCGGTCACGGGGATGCCGGCCGCGATGGGGGCGCCGATCACTGGCCACCGAAAGGCGATTCGGTTGGCGCAGGTCTCCCCACCGCGTAGGACACCCGCAGGTGTGCGGCCCTCACCCCCGTCCCTTCTCCCATTGGGAGAGGGGACGGGGGTGAGGGGGCGGCGCAAGGTGAGCGACGTGAGCGAGACCCAGAGCGACTTTGACAGCCCCTGGAAAGAGGCGCTGGAGCGCTACTTCCCGCCGTTCCTGGAGTTCTTCTTCCCCCACGCGCACGCCGGCATCGACTGGCAGCGCGGCCACGAGTTCCTGGACACGGAGTTGCAGCAGATAGCGCGCGACGCCGAACTCGGCCGACGTCTCGTCGACAAGCTGGCGAGGGTCTGGCGCCGCGACGGTCAGGAGACGTGGGTGCTGGTGCACGTGGAGGTCCAGGGCCAGGAGGACGCCCACTTCGCCGAGCGGATGTACGTCTACAACTATCGCTTGTTCGATCGCCACCATCGGCAGGTGGCCAGCCTGGCCGTGCTCGGCGACGACCGAGCGAGCTGGCGTCCCGACCGCTTTGCCTACGAGTTGTGGGGCTGCGAGGTCGGGATTCGGTTCCCGCTGGTGAAGCTGGTGGACTATCGGTCGCGCTGGGCGGAGCTGGAGGCGAGCCGGAACCCGTTCGCGGTAGCGGTGATGGCCCATCTGAAGACGCGGGAGACGCGGAGCGACGACCAGGAGCGGCGACGGTGGAAGCTGGCGCTGGTGCGGGGGCTGTACGAGCGGGGCTTTCGGCGGGAGGAGGTGCTGGACTGGTTTCGGTTCGTGGACTGGCTGATGCGGCTGCCGGCGGAAGGGGAAGCGGG
>JACPQP010000446.1 GCA_016190465.1 Chloroflexota bacterium | reverse complement strand
TCCCTCGACGCGAAGATCTGGTCCATCTGTGACATCATGCGCCGCTCCAACTGCGCCGGCGCGCTCCAGTACGTGCCCGAGCTGACCTGGATCCTCTTTCTCCGGATTCTCGACGAGCAGGAGGAGCGCGAGGCCGCGGAGGCCGCGGCCGTCGGCGACGACTTCACTCCCTCCCTCCAGGCTCCCTACCGCTGGCAGGATTGGGCCGCGCCGAGTGGCCCCCGGCGCGGCGAGCTACAGGAGCAAGCTCTCGGAGCCTTCTTCGGCTTCGTGAACGGGGAGCTCCTCCCCCATCTCAAGAGCCTCCGAGATCGACCCAACGCCAGCCCTCGCCAGATCGTCATCAGCGACGTGATGTCCGGGGTCGAGCGGGTGCGCATCGACACCGAGAAGAACTTCCTGGACGTCCTGGACAAGGTGCAGGAGATCAGCGCCGAGTCGGTGGACACGACCCACATCTTCCCCCTCTCGCAGGTATACGAGGGGCTGCTGCTCCGAATGGGCGAGAAGGGCAACGACGGCGGCCAGTTCTTCACCCCGCGGGAGGTCATCCGAGCGATGGTGAAGGTCGTCGATCCCCGGCCGGGCGAGGTGGTCTACGATCCCTGCTGTGGCACCGGCGGCTTTCTCGCTCAGGCGCACGAGCACATGCGCGAGGTGCTGCTGGCCGGCGCGCCGACGCCCGAGCAGATCGAGGCCCTGAAGTGCCGGACCTTCTATGGCCGCGAGAAGGAGAACCTGATCTACCCCATCGGCCTGGCCAACCTGGTCCTGCACGGCATCGACCAGCCCAACATCTGGCACGGCAACACGCTGACCGGCGGCGAGATTGATGGTGGCCTCTTCAAGGATGCCCCGAGCCTGTACGACGTGATCCTGACCAATCCGCCCTTCGGCGGCAAGGAGGGGCGCGAGGCCCAGACCAACTTCGTCTTCAAGACCGGCGCCACACAGGTGCTGTTCCTCCAGCACATCGTCGACAAGCTGAAGCCCGGCGGCCGGTGCGGGATGGTCCTCGACGAGGGGGTGCTCTTCCGGACGACCGAGACCGCGTTCGTCCAGACCAAGCGCAAGCTGCTGGACGAGTGCGACCTCTGGTGCATCGTCAGCCTGCCCGGCGGGGTCTTCAGCGCCGCCGGCGCGGGCGTGAAGACCAACCTGCTGTTCTTCACCCGGGGCAGGCCGACCGAGCGCATCTGGTACTACGACCTCTCCGACCTCAAGGTGACCAAGCGGTCGCCCTTCACGGTGGACAAGCTGGCGGAGTTCTTCCGTCTGCTGCCGGAGCGAGCCGACAGCGAGCAGAGCTGGTCGGTCACGCGCGAGGAGATCGAGGCCCGGAACTACGACCTGAAGGCGGTGAACCCGCATCGCAAAGGCGGGGAGGATATCCGCAGCCCGGAGGAGTTGCTTGACCTGATCGAGGCGAAGGGGAGGGAGGTGGCGGCAGCGGTGGCGGGCCTACGAAAGCTGGGCGTGAAAGTGCACGGATGCTTGTAGAGTGACGCAATGTGCCGATTCAGATCAAGCCCTCTCTGCACATGGTATCTCCTCAATAAGCGGGGGGGTAAAGTTAGGCATCCCATCTGGTCCCGCTCCAGCACTGAGGGTACCAACCGAGTCAATACCCGCTGGACTCACTGCCGAAGCGCCCGCGCGAGTTCACTGCCCCGCCGGCTGCGTCCGCTCGTGGGCATCTTCGAGGATGGCGGCCAGCTTCTCCGCCCAGCGCACCTGGCTGTCGTCCTCCGGGGCGTAGCCGATAACCCGCCGGGCGTTGGCGATGCTCCAGAAGCGGTGGCTGTTGCCGCTGATGCCGTAGAAGATCTGGAACGGCACCCCGTTCGCGTCGCGGATGTCCGGGGCTTCGATCGACTTCACGAAGAGCTGGACCTGGTCGCGCACGCTGAGGTAGGCGCCGAGCGCCCGGCGCAGCTTCTTGAGGTCGCCGGCGTCGCAGTGGTCGATGTCCGTCTCGCGGGGGCCGCCGATCCGGATCTGGACGTTCTCCAGCCGCCTGCCGTCGCGCTCGGCGCCGGTCGCGAAGACGAACCCCAGGTGCTCGTAGGACTCCTTGGCCCAGCCGTAGAAATTGTCGCTGAGCGGTCGGGTCTCCGGCGTGACGACGTCCCACCGGTCGGCCCAGATCAGCCGCTCGTAGTAGTCCGCGGCGTGGTTCGAGCTGCACACGACGACCCGGCGAACCCCCTCCTCCAGCGACACCTGGTAGCCGTTGTAGGCCATATCCACGTTCGTGCGCTCGGCCCAGTAGCGGTCCTCGGGGCTCCCGGCCCGGACGAAGGCGCAGTGGATCACCGCGTCGGCGCCGCGGAAGTGGTGGCGGTAGGCATCCCGGTTGGGGTCGGTCAGGTCGGCGACGGCGACCCCCGCGACCTCCAGTCCATCCCGAGTGCGGGTGGTGACGTCGAGCAGGGTCAGGTCGTAGCGCTCGCGCAGCGCCGGCAGCATCCGCCCGGCCACGTAGCCGGCCGCACCGGTCACGACGACTTTGCGTCTCGCCACAACCGATCGGTGTTCATCTGTGTTCATCTGTGGTTCCCGTAACCTCCGCTCCACTGGGAACGATCGGCAGAACGACGTGCGACGGTCGCGCGGCGTCGTGATAGATCGTCTGCATCGCCGGCCGCAGGTCCGCCTCGCGATCGGTCCCCAGCGGGTGGCCGGTGTTCGGGTTGCGGTCGATGCGCGGGAAGTTGCTCGAGCTGATCTCCAGGCGAATCCGATGACCGGGCTGAAAGACGTTGCTCGTCGCCCACAGGTCGATCGTGTATTCGGCGACCTCGCCCGGCTCCAGCAGCTTCGGGCGATCGAGGCCACGACGATAGCGCGCGCGGATCACCCCGTCGACCAGGTTGCGGGCGTAGCCACACGGTCCCACGTCGACCAGCTTGGCCGTGAAGTCGGTATCGGGAGCGCTCGACTGCGCCCAGAGGTGCACCGTGATCGGGCCGGTCACCTCGACCGGGGTGTCGAGGGGTGGTGCGGAGTAGACCAGGACGTCGGCTCGCTCCTCGATCGGACGCTGGTCGTAGGCGCCGCCCGGCAGGATCGCCCGCGAGCAGCAGAGCGGTCCACCGCGCGTCGGCACCGGGTCATGCGGGTCGTAGAGGTAGTGGTCGGGGGGGACCGTCGCTCCGGGTGGCTCGGTAGAGAGCTGCCCATCGCCGCGCAGGGTGTTGGCTCGACCGCCGCTGTGGAGATAGTACCGCGTCATCCGGGCCCGGGCCGGTGGCCAGTCGGACTCGGTTCGCCAGCGATTCTCTCCCATGACGAACAGGCGGACCGGTGGCTCGGCGTCGACGCCGTTGGCCTCGCCCTTCAGCCAGTAGTCGAACCACCGCAGCATGATCCCGTCGAGGTCGATCATCAGTCTGGCCGACCGGATGCCGAAGTCGTGTTCGCCGACGACGTTGGTCAGCGGGCCGTGGTCCCAGGGGCCGATGAGGAGCCGCTGCCCCGCTCGCGCCTCCTGTTCCTGAGATTGGCCGCCGCGTTGGCGCATCCCGACGTAGTTCCGAATCGTCGCGCCGAGGAAGATGTCGTACCACCCGCCGACGTTGAGGGCGGGAACGGTGATCTCGTCGTGGTGCGCGGCGATGTCGGTCGGCGCCCAGAACGCCGGATCCTCGGCGTGGGCGATCACGTCGAAGAAGCCCGGCGCGAGCGAGTCCCCGGCGAACGGGTGAAACTCGGCGAGCGGGAGCTGGCGGAGCAGCGGACCCAGGCGGTCGATGTCGTCGAGCAGTCGCTCGAGATCGGCGGCGTAGCGCTCCCGCGCCGGCCGCTCGCGCATCAGGCGGTCCGGCGCCACCGCGCCCAGGTACCACGAGGCGACGACCCCCAGGGCCAGGGCGCCACCGACGTACCAGAGGTCGGTGCGCAGGTCGGCGAACGTCAGCAGCGGGACCATCGCCTTGAGGTGCGGCGGCCGTTCCCGGGCGGCGAGCCACTGCACGAACCCCACGTAGGAGCCGCCGTAGGTCCCCACCGCGCCGGTCGACCACGACTGGGCCGCGCACCACTCGATGGTGTCGTACCCGTCGCGCCCCTCGTAGATCCAGGGTGTGAAGTCCCCCTCGGAGGTAAACCTCCCGCGCGTGTCCTGGGCGACGATGACGTACCCCGCCCGCGTCGCCCGAACCGGATCGAGCGCCCCGGCGATGGACGCCACCAGAGACTTGCCGTACGGTGTGCGCATGAGCAGGACCGGATAGCGGCCGGGGGCGACCGGACGGTAGACGTCCGCGTACAGGCGCACCCCATCGCGCATGGGGATGGGCACGTTGGCCTGGACAAGCATCTCGCTGGATTCAGGCACAGGCATCACCTCATCTAGGAGTGGTCAGCTCTCGTGGTCAGCGTTCAGCCATCGGGAATCAGCCGTCCAGAACTCAGAGGCGCGGAGCCACAGCCGCCATGGACGGCCCTCACCCCTCCCCCCATGTGCGCTAACTTAGGGCCTGGCACAGCGGCACCGGGGGCCGACCTCACCCCCTGCCCGCCGTTCCTGATCGGGTCCGACGCCCGGCTCAGGAACGGCGGGGGGAGCCGCCATCCCCCTCCCCGTGTCGGGGAGGGGGGAAGGGGGGAGAGGTCCGCCCTCCGCCTGACGGCTGACGACGGGCGGCCTATCGCTCGCGCAGCCGGAGCACTCGCGTGGCGTTGTCCCCCATGATGAGCTTCCGGGCCTCCTCGGAGAGGAACGTGCAGTGCGTGCGGATGACCTCCATGCTCTGCCGGTAGGTCATGTAGCGCATGGTCGGCGGGTAGTCCGAGCCCCACATCAGCCGCTCGGCGCCGTAGGCGCCGGCGAGCGCCCGAATGTAGGGTAGGACCGGGACGTAGGGGTACTCCCAGATCGGCCCGTCGGGCAGCAGCGGGTAGGCGAAGCCGGACACCTTCACGTAGATGTTCGGGCGCTCGGCCGCTTCCAGGACGGCTCGCCACGGCTCGAAGCCATCCTGGACCCGAGGGAGCCCGTTGTGGCAGATGAGGAACGGGGTCGACGGGTAGCGGGCGGCTACCGCGCGCAGTCCCGGAATCTGGTTGGGACGGATGCCCAGATTCACGGCCAGCCCCGCTTCGGCGACCCGTTCCCAGATCCGGGCCGTCTCCGGGGCGGTCATCCAGGCCGCGGAGTCTTCGATGGGCAGATAGTAGCTCACGCCGACCAGTCCGGTCGCGCCGATCAGCTCGTCGATCCGGTCGAGCGCGTCTGGCTTGGACAGGTGGACGTTGGCCAGGATGGCGAAGCGGTCGGGTTTCGCCGTGGCGTGGGCCAGGGCATGGGTGTTGTTCTCCGGATCGTGCTCGTCGAGGTGACAGACGACGACGGCCATATCCACGCCGTTCTGGTCCATGTGGTGCAAGAACCGATGGGCCTGCCCGGCCAGGACGTCGGGGGCGATCGGTGGCCAGGCGTTGTCCCAGATGTGGTTGTGTGCGTCGACGATCATGGATCCCTCTCTAACAGCCCCTTGTTCACTCACTACTCACTGGACTTGAGTTGGGCGCGGCGCTTCGCGTAGGCGCGCAGCCGGTCGAGACCTTTCGAGGTCAGGCGGATCGCGACCAGCTCGGCCTGCGCCGCCAGGTTGCGGCGGCAGGTGAGGAGCCCGGCCGAACGCATCCCTTCGATGACCGGCACCATATCTGATGGCAGGTCGAGGCCGCGCTGTTGCAGCCTGGCGATCACCTCCGCGCCAGTCGTCCCATCACGCTCGGTCCGACCCAACTCGTTCACCGCGTGGAGGATGTGGAGCTCGATAATCGCCATACTGACCGGCATCGGAACCTACCTCTTGGCGGATGGCTACTCGGCCAACGTCGCCCAGATAGCACGGAGGATCGAGCGAGGATGCGATCGACGGTCGGAAGTTACCCCCAGTATACCTCTCCGCAGCACGCGGCGCAATCGGCACCGGCCGCTCGAACGCGGTTTTGGGTGAAACGGGCAGGCCAGCTCAGCCACGGCCATCATTGCGGACACCGCGTCAAGTGCATAGAATCCTAACGCTGGGGTGACTGCCCGGCAGGAATCCGCGATCACCGATCGCGCTGGTTCCTGAGAAGAGGGGCCTGAGAAGAGAGGCCTGCGGAGAGGGGAAGCAGAGAGGAGCACACGCCAATGAACCGCCCGCACCCCGGTGCGCTGGAACGCGACGACCACGCCCGGTCTGGTCTGGAAGAGCTCCGTCGTCTGTGTTTGATAACCTAAAACGGGGCCAGCAGGGGCGGTTTCGATAACCGAAAAGAGAGCCACCTGAGTCCAGCGAGT
>JACPQP010000436.1 GCA_016190465.1 Chloroflexota bacterium | reverse complement strand
CGCCGGCTCTCCCATTGTCCCACATCCGACGTCAGGCCACAACCCCCCGGTCGCCACACAGGTTCGACACGCGTCCTCCGCTGCCGAAGGGTAGACAAAAGGCGCCGGGGCGCGTGAGAACACCGCCGCGTCGTCCACCAGGCGAGCATCCTGCCTAAGATGGTCCCCCCTGACCTTGACCATGCATGGTGGTTTTGACCATCCATGGCTGCTCAGCCGCCTGCTGAGGCGGGCGCCAGGCCCGGTGGCCCCACCCGCCGAGAGCCGTCCGCATTGTTTCGCAAGCTGGTTCTGTCTTAGCTCTGTGGAAGGAGGTTTGCGCCTCGAAGGGCGCGAGACACTTGGACCACGAAAGGCACGAAAGCGACGAAAGGCGCATTGACAGCCTCTCCGCCTCCCTCGTATACTCGGCTGGCGACCCCGATGTCCAGGATGGGACCGGCGAATCGAACGAAGTCCACACCTTTCCGACAACCCTTCCGACAACCTTTCCGACAGGAGGCGAACAGCGAGATGGCGGACAAAGCCTTTGCCGTGCGGGCAGTCCACTGTGACCACCGGGCCACCGACGACGAGATCTACGAGCGGATCTGCGCCGCCACCGATCCCCTGCACCGCTCGTGGGCGAAGATCGAGCAGGCCCGGCAGGTTGTGATCAAGGTCAACATGGCGATGCCCCTGGAGCGGATCCGGCGCGTCGACGGCCGGCGTCAGGAGCTGGTGGACGACGCCGTGTGCCGGGCCGTGCTCCGCCGGCTGCGTGAACGCACAACTGCTCGACTGGTGGCGACAGACACCCTGGCCTGGACGCCCGAGGCGCCCGAGCGCGACTTCAGCTACCGGCACATCCTGGGGGAGTTCGGCGTGGACTGGGTGGACGCCAACCGGCCGCCGATGGAGCTCTACGACGTCCCCGGCGGGGGCCACATCTTCCGTCGCTACAAGCTCACTTCCTGCCTCGCCGAGTCCGACGCGATGGTCTCGCTGGCCACGCTCAAGACCCATCTGTTCCAGGGGGTCACGCTCTCGCTCAAGAACCTGTTTGGCCTGCCTCCCATGGCGCCGCACGGCCGCACCCGCGGCTACTTCCACCACATCATCCGGTTGTCCTACGTGCTGCCGGATCTGGGGCGGATCGCCCAGCCGTGCCTGAACATCATCGACGGGTTGGTCGGCCAGTCGGGTCGGGAGTGGGACGGCGAGGCGCGCGTGGCGAACGTCCTCATCGCCGGCGACCACACCATCGCCACCGATGCCTGTGGCGCCTGGCTGATGGGCCACGATCCGACGACCGATTGGCCCGAGTCGCCCTTCATCCGCGACCGCAGCGCCCTGCGCATCGCGGCCGAGCACGGTTTCGGCACGGTAGACCTGGGGGAGATCGACTTCCAGTGCGAGGTCCAGCGGCCGGTGGCGCACTTCGCCCCCGATCAGCTCGACCCGGCCGAGACGATTGCGCGCTGGCGGGAGACCACCTGCGAGCAGGCGTTGTTCTACCGCGACCATCAGCGGGATCTCGTCGGCCGCTACGCGGGCGAGTTCCTGATGTTGCAGGATGGCGAGGTCATCTGGCACGGGCCAGACCCCTCCACCCTGCCCAGCCGGCGGATCCTCAGCGGTGAGCGGAAAGACAGCGCCATCTGGCTGAAGCTGGCCGATCCCGAGGAACGGGAGGGCGAACACTTCGAGGTGTACGAGCGGGAGCTGGCCCGGATGCGGGAGAGCCGCCGAGCGAGATAGCGGCGACGGGGCGAGGGGGCGTGGGTTTGGACCACGAAAGGCACGAAAGCGACGAAAGGCGCGAAAGGGCAACGGGGCTCGGTCTTGCCGTCGCCCTCCTGGCCCTCCACCTGGTCTACTACGCCCGCCTGCTCGGCTTCGATCCGGTGGACGATGCCTACATCTCCTTCCGGTATGCCGTCAACTGGGCCCACGGATTCGGCCCGGTCTTCAACCCCGGGGAGCGGGTCGAGGGATACACGAACTTCCTCTGGATGGCGATGCTCGCGATCGCCACCTGGCTGGGAGCTGGCCCACCCGCCGTCGCCCTCATCCTCGGGTCCCTGCTTGCCGTCGCGACCGTCCTCGTTCTGTGGCGCGCCGCGGGCCGGGAGCCCCGCGGTGTCCGGACCGTCGCGGTGATGCTCCTGGCCGGCGATGGCTCCTTCGTGCTCTGGTCGGCCAGCGGGATGGAGACCGGGCTGTTCACTTTCCTCGTGCTCGCCGGAGCCGTGGCGTTCGGCCGGGAACGGCAACAGGGCGGTCTCCCCGTCTCGGGCCTTCTCTTTGCCCTGGCGGCGATGACCCGCCCCGAAGGCGCGCTGGTGTTCGCCTTGAGTCTCGTGTACCACGCGGTTACGTGGCCGGGGCGACGCGTCGGGTGGTCGGTAACCACTATCCTGCTCTTCCTGGCCGTCTTCGGCTCGTATCTCGCGTGGCGTTACCACTTCTATGGCTTCTGGCTGCCCAACACCTTCTACGCCAAGGTCGACGTGGAGAGCGCGGGCGAGGCCCAGATCGCGCGCGGCCTGGCCCATCTCCAGACCTTCCTCGGCGTCCACTCCGGGCCGCTCATCCCCGCGCTCATCGCTGTCCCATTTCTGATCGGGGCGTCGGGGCGAGGAGCGAGGAGCGACGTGGCGAGGAGCGAGGAGCAACCCTCCACGCCTCACGCCCCGTCGCCGTGTCGCCCCGCCCGGACAGGGGCAAAAGGCGAAGAGGACAAACGGCGAAACCCCGGTTTCCTCCCATCCCCGTTTCCCCGTTTCCCCCACCCCGGACCCAGACGCCCCGTCGCCCCGTCGCCGCATCCCTGCGTCGCCGGGCTGCCCACCGGCTACTGTCTGCTCCTGGTGACCACCTACACCGCCTACATCGTCTTCGTCGGCGGCGACTGGTCGGTCGGACGCTTCTTTGTCCCGGTCCTGCCGTTCGCCTACCTTCTCGCGGCGAGGGGAGGTTGGCGCCTGCACCAACCCGCTCGCCGAGTCGCCGCGTCGCCGGGTCTCCCCCGCTCACCACCAAGACACGAAGAACACGAAGAGGTGCCCCTGTCGCAAGCCCCTTTGTGCCCTTCGTGTCTTGGTGGTGAGCCCCCCGTCCCCCCGTCGCCCTGGCGCCCCATCGCCCCGTCGCCCGGTCGCCGTGTCGCCGTTCCCCTCCTCGGCGTGGCGCTCCTCGCGGCGAACGCCTGGGGGTCGTCCTACTACGGGGAACGCGAGCGGTACGCGCTGCCCTTCGAGGTCAGACTGTCGAGCCAGGCGCGGCGGGCGGCCGGGGAGTGGCTCCGGCAGAACACCCCCGTGGACGCCGTCATCGCGGTCGACGCGGCGGGCCAGATCCCCTACTACTCGCAGCGGCAGACCATCGACATGTACGGTCTCAACGAGGTCTACCTCGCTCACCGGCGGGTGTCGCTGGGGCAGGGCACCCCCGGCCACGAGAAGCTCGACCTCACCTACGTCCTGGGCCGGCGGCCGGACTATGTGGTGATCTACGGGGCAATGCTGGACGCCTTCCCAGACCTCTACGCCCGCGTGGACGACTGGACCGACGAGCCGGGCTTCGCCCGGTACCTCAGTATGTACCGTCGGCGCTGATGGATCCGGCTGGGGCGACGGGGCTGTCAACGGATTCAGGGAACAGATTGAACGGATTGGCCGATCGGTAATCCGTTCAAACCGCTCCCGAAATCCGTTGACAGCCCCCCCCTCGCCCTTTCGCGCCTTTCGTCGCTTTCGTGCCTTTCGTGGTCCAAACGTCTCGCGCCTTTCGTGGTCCAAACGGCCTTCTACATAGCCGAGACAGAGTAAGCTAATGCGACGGGCGGGGCGTCGCGTCGCTCCACGCCCTGTTGTCTAACCTTGTGCGGCAGGGCATGCGTGTCGAACCTGTGGCTGACGACGGGAGGCGTGGGCCTGACCACAGAGACGCAGAGGGCACAAAGAGACGCGGGGACACGGAGATACGGGGAGGGTCGGCGCGTTGCCGTGTCTCCGTGTCCCTGCGTCTCTCCTCTCCGCGTCGCTCTTCGTACTCTCCGCGTCTTCCTGGTGAACCTCGTGCCCCCGAAGTCCCTGCCCGCTGGGTGTGGCACGCTTTCGTGGTGACTGCGGGCGGCCGTGCTGCTGAAGCAGGCTCAAGCCGCATCCAGAGCGGCGCCCTGGTGGGCGCTCAGCCTGGACGGCTGGCTGGTTGCCACAATTGTGTGCCGCACCCCTGCCCTGCCCGCTCGGCGGCGTTGCCCAACTGGGGGCAGTGCGGTATACTTTCGTAACAGGGCTGCCGTTGGGCGTCGAGCAGAGCACGGGGGGCGCACCGGAACGACCATCTCTGATGTCGCAAGGCGTTGAGCAGAGCAGAGCAGAGTCGTGCAGCGGCACAGGCGGCTGACCTGCCACCATCTCTGATGCCGGAAGGCGTTGAGCACAGCACAGCAGAGCAGAGGAGTGATCGGTGAGTCGCGCAACGGCCCCGGCGGCTGACCACTCCAACATCGAGGCGTTGGCTGACCTGGTTCAGCAGTACATGACCCCCGAGGACGTCGCGATCGTGCGGCAGGCGTACGAAGTCGCGGCGTCGGCTCATTCGGCACAGGTCCGGCGCTCCGGCGACCCGTACGTGACCCACCCCCTGGCCACGGCGATGATCCTCGCCGAGCTCCACCTCGACTGCGCGACGATCTGCGCCGCCCTGCTCCACGACGTCGTCGAGGACACGCCGGTCCCGCTGGGCGATGTGCAGACGCAGTTCGGGGAAGACGTCGCCCGTCTGGTCGACGGGGTTAGCAAGCTGAAGCGCTTCTCCTTGCGCGTCGACCACGCGGACTTCGACTCGCCGACGGTCATCGCCGACCAGGAGAGCCTCCAGCGGGCCGAGAACCTCCGCAAGATGTTCCTGGCGATGGCCGAGGACACTCGGGTCATCCTGATCAAGCTGGCCGACCGACTTCACAACTTGAAGACGCTGATGTACCACTCGCCGGACAAGCGCCGCCGGATCGCCCAGGAGACCCTGGAGATCTACGCCCCGCTGGCGAGCCGCCTCGGCATCTGGCAGATGAAGTGGCAGCTCGAGGACCTCGCCTTTCGCTATCTCGACCCCGCGCGCTACAAGGAGATCGCCAACCTGCTCGCGGCCCGGCGCGTCGCCCGCGAGCGATCGATCGCCTCGGCGATCGGCATCCTGCACCAGGAGTTCGAGCGAGTGGGTATCCAGGCGGAGATCAGCGGGCGTCCGAAGCACATCTACAGCATCTACCGGAAGATGCAGCGCCGCGGGGTCGATTTCAACCAGATCTATGACCTCATGGCGATCCGCGTGCTGGTGAACGAGGTGTCGGACTGCTACAGCGCGCTAGGAGTCATCCACTCGGTGTGGCACCCGATCCCCGGGCAGTTCGATGACTACATCGCGATGCCCAAGGAGAGCCTGTACCAGTCGCTCCACACGACGGTCGTCGGCCCCGAGGGGAAGCCGCTGGAGATCCAGATTCGCACGCACGACATGCATCGGATCGCCGAGTGCGGGGTCGCTGCGCACTGGCGGTACAAAGAGGGCGGACGGCGCGACGTCAAGTACGAGCAGAAGATCGCCTGGCTGCGGCAGCTCCTCGACTGGCAGAAAGAGGTGGCGGGCGCCAAAGAGTTCGTCGAGTCGCTGAAGACGGACCTCTTCCAGGACCAGGTGTACGTGTTCACCCCGAAGGGCGAGATCCGCGAGCTGCCGGCGGGATCGACGCCGCTGGACTTCGCCTATCGGATCCACACCGACGTCGGGCATCGCTGTGTCGGGGCCAAGGTAAACAACCGGCTGGTGCCGCTCGACTACCAACTGCAAAATGGCGTCATCGTGGAGATCCTGACCTCGAAGACACCGAAGGGGCCGAGTCGCGACTGGCTCCTCCCGAACCTGAACTACGTCAAGTCGGCGCACGCCCGCGAGAAGATCCGCCAATGGTTCAAGCGGCAGCAGCGCGAAGAGAACATCGCCCGCGGGCGCGAGCAGCTCGAGAAGGAGCTGAGCCGGCTGGGGCTGAGCCAGGTCAAGGCCGAAGAGATCGTCACCCTCTTCAAGTTCGAGCGGGTCGAGGACCTGTACGTCGCCATCGGCACCGGCGAGCTGAGCCCGCAGAGCATTTCGGCGAAGCTGGTCACGTCCGAGGAGCCGCCGGCCGAGCCTGCCCCCCAGGGCGCGCCCGCCGCGGCCACAGTGAGCACGAAGGGCGTGCAGGTGATGGGAGTAGGGGACCTGCTCTCGCGCCTGGCCCGCTGCTGCAACCCTGTGCCGGGCGATCGGATCGTCGGCTACATCACCCGGGGCAAAGGCATCACCGTCCACCGCGAAGACTGCCCGAACATCCAGGCCGAGGACGAACGCGAGCGGCTGGTCGAGGTCGACTGGGGGCGCAACCGGGAGCAGGTCTATCCGGTCAATATCCGGATCGAGGCCTGGGACCGGGACGGGCTGCTCCGCGACGTGGCCACCGTGGTCGCCGAAGACCACATCAACATGAGCGCGGTGAGCGCGGTCACCCACTCCGACCGCACGGCGACGATCCGCGCGACGCTGGAGATCACCGGGGTCGACAAGCTGAGCCGCATCTTCAGTCGCCTGGAGGGGCTGAAGGGCGTGATGAGCATCGATCGGGACCACTCGTAGTGGGGCGAGCAACCACCGGGCTGCGCGTCGGCGTCGACATCGGCGGGACCTTCACCGACGTCGTGTTGGTGGACGACCGGGTGGACGACCGGACGGACCGAGTGTGGATCGCGAAGGTGTTGACGACGCCGGAGGCGCCGGCCCGGGCGGTCGAGGCTGGACTCACCGAAGTGGTGGCGCGGGCCGGGCGTGACCTCGCCGAGCTGGATCTGCTCTCCCACGCGACGACGCTGGTGACCAACGCGCTGATCGAGCGGCGGGGCGCGACGACCGCTCTCCTGACCACGCGCGGATTCCGCGACGTCCTGGAGATCGCCCGCGAGCACCGCTACGACCTGCACGACCTCTTCCTCGAGCTCCCCGCGCCACTCGTCCCCCGCGAGCTCCGGCTCGAGATAACCGAGCGGCTGGCCGCCGATGGCTCGGCGCTGGTCCCACTCGACCAGGACCAGGCGCGGGCGACCATCGGCCAGCTCGGTCCGATGGG
>JACPQP010000428.1 GCA_016190465.1 Chloroflexota bacterium | reverse complement strand
TCCCCCTCTCCCCCTGCCCCCTCTCCCACTCGGGGGAGAGGGGGAGCGGCCTCCCCCCTTCCCCCCTGGTGGGGGAAGGGGTTGGGGGTAGAGGGGGCCCAGGGGAGGGAGAGGTCGAATGGCCCACGAGCAACTGGCGATCGCGGGCGGCGTGCCTATCCGGACCGCGCCGTGGCCGGCCTGGCCGGTCTGGGACGAGCGGGAAGAGCGGCAGCTTCTGGAGACGCTGCGCTCGGGGCGCTGGGGAATGATCGGCGGCGGGAAGGTCCGCGCCTTCGAGGAGGCGTGGGCCGCCTTCCAGCAGGCAGGCCACTGCGTGTGTGTGGTGAACGGCACCGCGGCCCTCGAGGTCGCGCTGCGCGCGATCGGCGTCGGTCCCGGCGACGAGGTCATCGTGCCGCCATACACCTTCATCGCGACGCCGGCCGCGGCGCTCCTGGTCGGCGCGGTGCCGGTCTTCGCGGACATCGACCCCGAGACGTACGAGCTCGACGTGGCGACGGTCCAGGCCGCGATCACGCCGCGCACGCGGGCGATCGTGCCGGTCCACGTGGCCGGGTGTCCGCCGGACATGGATGGCATCCTCGCCATCGCCGCCGAGCACGGGTTGCGCGTCGTCGAGGATGCGGCCCAGGCCCACGGCGCCGCCTGGCGGGGCCGCCGCGTCGGCGCGCTGGGCGACCTCGGCACGTTCAGTTTCCAGGCCAGCAAGAACCTGAACGCGGGCGAGGGTGGGGCGATCGTCACGGACGACGAGGAGCTCTACCAGCGCGTGTGGTCGCTCCACAACGTGGGGCGGGCGCAAACGCCCGGGTGGCGGACGAGCGGCTCGTACCGGCACGAGATCCTCGGCTTCAACTACCGGATGACCGAGTTCCAGGCCGCTATCCTCCTGGCCCAGCTCACGCGGCTGGAAGAGCAGATGGCCTGCCGGGAGGCCGGCGCGGCCTACCTGGATCGTGCGCTGGGCGAGGTTCCCGGCATCCGGCCCCTCCGGCGCGACCCGCGGGTCACGTCGCACGCCCACCACCTCTACGTCTTCCGCTACGACGCGCTGGCCTTCGGCGGCCATCCTCGCGAGGAGTTCCTGGCGGCGTTGCGTGCCGAGGGTGTTCCCTGCGGCCCGGGCTACGTGCCGCTGCACCACGCGCCGGCGATCCGGTCGGAGGTGACGGCGCTCTGCCGGCGGCTGGGCCGGACGGACGATCCCCTGGCCTGCCACCTGCCCGTGGCCGAACGGGCCGGCTACGACGAGGGCGTCTGGTTGACGCAGAACCTGTTGCTCGCCGATGCGGGCGACCTGGCCAACATCCCGCGCGCGATCGAGAAGATCCGGGAGGCGTGGGGAGAGTAAAGCCTTCCCCGACGAGGCATGGAGGGAGGGAACGTCAGTGGATTACCTGAAAGCGGTCGACGAGATCGAGCGGCTCTATCCGCCGGAGCGACTCGCGGCGTCGAAGGCGCGCTGGCGAGCGGTCTGGGAGCGGAGACTCCCCGCCGACCGGCTGCCTTTCGTCTTCATTTCCAGTCCGGCCATCGGCCGACTGCATCACGTGAAGAAGGTCACCCCCGCGACCTCCTTCGAACAGATGCTCGAGAGCCAGCTCCAGACGATCATCGACCGGGCCGACTTCGATGACGACTACATCCCTTCGCTCTTCCCCGGTGTCCGGCAAGGCACGATCCCCTCGGCCTACGGCGCCGAAGAAGTGTTCAACGGCGACCACTTCTGGATCCGACCGATCGTCGCAGACCCGGTCGACGTTTTCGACCTGCCACCGGTCGACCTCTCCCGACAGGGCATCGCCGCCTGGCAGCTCGAGATGATCCGCTTCTTCCGGAGCAAGACCGGCGGCCGGTTGCCCATCCAGATGGCCGACATGCAGGGTCCCGTCGACCTGGCCAATAACTTCTTCGGGACCGAGGCGTTGCTGTTGGCGATGCATACCCATCCCGACGCCGTGCATCACCTCCTCGACCGGGTGACCGACGACTTCATCACCTTCATGCACCTGATGGACGAGGCCGCTGCGGGCACTCTCGTCACCATCCACTGCCTGCCAACCTGCTGGATCCCGCGTGGTTGGGGAGTGGGCGCCAGCGAGGACTTGCTGGCGGTGCTCTCGCCGCGGCTCTACCCGCGCTTCGCTCGGCCCTACAACGAGCGGATCGCCCGGATCTTCGATGGCGTCGTGCTCCACTCCTGTGGCAGCTTCGAGCACAATCTGGCCGAGCTGGCCCGGACCGAAGGACTGATCGGCGTGAACTTCAGCGCAAGCGAGACGTCGCTGGTGGCGGTCGCCGAGGCCGTAGGCGATCGAGCGACTCTGCTCGCTCACCACTCGGCCCTCTCGTGCCACGAACTGCCCATCCCGACACCGCGTGAGCACGTCGATCGAAGCGTCGACGTGTACCGGTCCAGGTCGGCGGTGGGGCCAGTGCTGATCAACCCGCTGAACTACAGCCGAGAGGAGCTTCTCGAGGTCAGCCGGTACGCGCAGCAGGCGACGCGGCTGAGCGAGCGTCTGGCGGTGACCGGGGAACGGGGCACCCACAGGGGGGTGCCCCCACCGTAGGGGCGGCCCCCCGTGGCCGCCCTGGCCCCCCGTGGCCGCCCTGGCCCCCCGTGGCCGCCCTGGCCCCCCGTGGCCGCCCTTCTCGCACGGGCGTGACCGGGGAACAGGGCACCCACAGGGGGGTGCCCCTACCGTGGGGGCGGCACGGCCTCGCGCTGGATCCGCGCAGGGGGCCGCGAGGGCGCGGAGATCTCGACGACATCGACCTTGCGGCCCAGCGCCTCCTCCAGGTCGAGGATGAGCCCACCGAAGTCGAAGAGCGTGCGGTGAGGCTTCAGGTCGTCGAGAAAGTCGACGTCGCTCTCGGGCCCTGCCTGGCCGCGAGCCACGGAGCCAAAGACACGGCCGTTGTGGGCGCCACGTGCGGCGGGGAGCCGGAGCATCTCTCCCCTTCGGTGGAACACTAACCGAGCGGAATCCTGTCTCGGTCGGCTGGAAACTTCTGCCTGAGGAGCTGTGCATAGTCTCGCCAGTTGAACGTGCATTCGATGGCCTGCTTGAGATCGGCAGTTTGGAGATGGATCTGCCGAGCTATCTTGGCCAGGAGCGTATCATCTAGCGTTCGATACGCGGATCCACGTGAGATCTTTGTCCACCCAAACTGGTGTCCCGACAGGACCAGGGTGTATACGTAGTGGTCACGCTTGTCCTCGTAGTTATATCGCAGTTTCGTTTGATGGATGAGTATACGATGAACATCTCTGCGCTCTGCCGGCACTAGACCGGCTCCCGACGACGGATGTGACGGCGCAGCCATTCCAGGTGCTCTCGCAAATGAGAGGCAAGCGTTTGTTCATTGGATTCCAGCCACTCAAAGTACTCGATCAGCGATGCGCGATAATCCCGGAGAGCGTCGTTCAGAGTAGCGCCAGAGCCATACATGTTGATCTGCTCATCTGAGACAACCACCTTGTCAGCCAGGAACTCAACCATGATTGGGATCGACTCGGCAAGGTGATATTCCTCATCTTTCAGGCTCAGAATCTGTGCGGTCTGTGGGTGCGAAGTGAGCGAGACTGCCGGCACGACCGATTCCCGTGAGTTACTTCGTTCGCGTTCGATCAGCTCATCTTTCACGACTCAACCACCTCCTCAAATCTTGCTCTGTCGTAGCTGGACAGGTCGCTCGACGATGCTACGTGCTCTGGCAAGCAGATGTTCAGGTAGTTGCGATTTAGCCGGCTCCATCAGGTCAGTGATCACGCTATCTGCAACCAGGAAGCCTGCGCAGAGATTATCGCACATCCGGTGCCGTACGTACAGGGTTCCCGTGAAAACCAACCTGTTCCGCCACAGGTCCTTGGCCCCCCCGACGCGGCTGGTCTCACGGGACGCCCGATAGTGTACAATGGATGACCAGGCGGGCAACAGGAGGCGCGCTAGACAGGAGTCGCCGCCTGGTTCGCGCGGGGTTACCCGCCGATTGGACGACGAGAGACGTGCCTCGAAGGGGGTGTGACGATGCTGGAGGACAAAGTCGCGGAATCGGTCCGCGGCCGCTACCAGCAGTTGCTTGGCGACGGCAAGCTACCGTCCCGTGAGCAGCTCGACGGCTGGTAC
>JACPQP010000425.1 GCA_016190465.1 Chloroflexota bacterium | reverse complement strand
GTTCACCTGCGTCCCGGGAAGGTCCAGGACGGGCTCCGCCCTTCCTGGCGGGGTTTGGGGTGTCCCCAAAACCATCAAAAACTTTCTGATACCTACTGAGCTTCCGCCTGACGACCAGGAGGTTGTAGGCGCCGAGAAATGCGAGCGCCACGGCCAGCGCGACCTTCACCGCCAGGCTGGTCCCATAGGGCGTGGTCACCAGCGCACCTGGCTCGCCAAGCTGAAACCAACCCAGCAAGACACCGGTGACGAAGACGGCCACCAGGCTCGTGGTGGCGATCGTGGAGAACCGGGGGACAGCAATCGCCAGCCGCGCCAGCCGGGCCGGGCGGTCGAGCGGGGCCAGCGCAGCCGTCAGGCCGACGACGAGATGCGCGAGGCCGCCGATCCAGACGGACGCCCCGATGAGGTGAACCGCGTCCGCCAGTACGCCGATGGCGCTGAGGTCGGCTGATGCCGCGCTGTGGCTCACCAGACTGGTCGTCAGGGCGATGCCGGCCGAGAGCAGAAGTCCTGCCCACCACCAGCGAGTAAGCCGGGCGGACGCGAGGCTCACCACGAAGTCCCCTGGGGACGGATTCCACCACGAAGACACGAGGGGCAAAGTGGGGGACGGGGCGTCCGGGACTGACTTCGCCCCGTCCCCCTGTCGCCCCGTCGCCCGGACGCCCCGTCCGCGGGTTTCCCGCAGGAGCACCGGGAGGAGGAGCACCACCAGCGCCGCCCGGGCTATCCACACCGTGCCGTAGCGGGTGCCGAGCACGGGAGTCAGCGGCACGCCGAGCACCGCCGGCAGCTCGACGTCGGCGGCGGCAGCCGCCTGGAGCAGCAGGAAGCCCATTGATCCGGCCGCCAGGAGACCCCAGCCCACGAGCTGGAGTGACGCGACCCCCCGGTTGGCGAGATCGACGGCCGGGGCAGGGGGAGAGGAGGCAGCCTCCGCTGCGCCGCGACCCCCTCTACCCCCAACCGCTGTTCCTGAGCCGGCCCCCCGCCGGGGGGAAGGGGCGGACGCCACCCCCTCTCCCCTGGTGGGACCAGCCCAGGAACGGCGGGCAGGGGGAGAGGGGGCAGCCTCCCCTGGTGGGACCGGCTCAGGAACGGCGGCCAGAGAGTGAGGTCCTCCCTGGGCAAACGTCGGTGCAAGCACGAGCTTGCCGACCATGTATCCACCCAACAGGAGCGCCAGTCCCAGGAGATTGGCCCAGCGGACCAGGACAGCCCAGGCCGACGGCGGAAACCCGGTCGCCGGTTCCGGGATCCCGCTCGGCGGCGCATCGCTCTCCCCGCGCTGCTCGATCCCGATGGAGAATGGGACGATCCCTTTGGTCACGTGGCCGTCGACCGCGGACATCGCCCGCCAGGAGACCGTGTATGGTCCGGCGGCTAGATCGCTCACCGTGACCACCATCGAGCGTCGATCGGCTGGTCCGATCTGGGTGTCGCCCCGGTCGACCCGGTTGCCTCGCGGATCGAGGACTGTCGCGTCGCTGAACCCCGACTCCAGCTCCTCACTGAACCACAGGCGTATCTCGCCGGGCGCCCGATCCAGCGCGGCGTTGGCGGCCGGATCGGACCGGACGAGATCCGCGTGCGCCGCCGTTTGCGCGGTGGAGACCGCTCCCCAACCCGCGGCCATCAGGAGACCAAGGAGGAGTGCGAGCGCGATTCGGCAGCCCGCATTGCGCAAGCCCATCGGATGCATCGTCAGCCTTCACTTCTGCGTTCATCTGTGGTCATCTGTGGTTTCCAACTTCGTTTCCTGCTCGTCAAGCGCGCGGTCGTCATCGCTTGGGGGCTGGCGCGGATCGCGACGGCCCACCAGGAGCGCCATCACCACCCCGAACACCAGCAGTAGCCCAAAGACGATCAGCTCGTCGAGCGACCCGGACTCGCCGTGCCCCAGGGCCTGCGCGCCAGCCGCGCCGGGGAGCAAGGAGCCACCACCAACCGCAAAGACACAGAGGACGCGAAGGAGTCGCGGATCAACCCCGCGCCCCGGCGCCGCGTGGCGGGTCAACTGGTCGACACCCGCCGGAGCGCGAACAGCCCGGCAGCGACCCCGACGAGCCCCGCTGCCAGACCCAGCCCGCCGAGGAGTGTGCCACGCTGCATCGCTGCTCCGGCGTCCGCCCTGGCCTCACGGGCATCTCGCTGGAGCTGGAGCGCGCTGGGCTCGGCAACCGGGAATTGCAGCTCGTCCAACGACTGGACCGCGTTGAACTTCCTGTCGGCGGTGTCAAAGTGCGCGTTGATCGGCATTCCCTCGATCGACCCGCTGAAGTGGAAAACGTAGTCGCCGGCCTGCGTGGGGATCAGCTCGGCGTTGTAGGCGCCGGGCGTGCGGAACCGCGGGCGCAAGGCGAACTCCTTACTGTGGGTGCCATAGATGACGGTGACCTTGACCGTCTTCTCCAGACCCTCGACCGGCTCATTCGAGTCGGCGCGGGTCACCCGAAAATCAACCGAGTTCGGCTCGCTCACCAGCGCCGGCTCGTTCAGCCAGCCGACGACGAGGCGATACTTGCCGATCTCCCGGGTCTCGTGTGCCGTAGCGCTGCCGGTCAGCGCCAACGCTGTCAGGAGCGCGATTGCCAGCGCAATGACGTGTACTCGACGCATAGGGTGAAGTCCTCCAGCATTCGCATTGTTTCATCGACCCGTCGCCAATCGAAAGCGATCTCGCGCGAAGCACGCAAAGATCGCACAGGAGGGGCGAACCTTGTGTTCGCCCTGCTCACGTTCGGCCGGCTGCCGCAGGCCCGAGCTGGAGGAATCGGGGAGGAGGATCGGGAGTGGCGGCCACAAACTCTGGCCAGACCAACCAGTCAACCTGCCGGCGTTTCACGCGGGACAGGAGAGGAAACCCGATGGCGACCAAAAGGATGACGCAGGATTGCAGCGTGTGGGGAACGATGGAAGCCCCGCGACCGCTCCCCAGAGCGCAGGCGAGGTCGTGGGCGGCAATCGCCCCCTGGGCCACCACCCCGGACGAGTGACCGTCACCGTGGAAGTGCGCGTGTCCGGCGTGCGGCTCGACCTCGAAGAACAGGGAGCTCGCGCCGTGGTGGCACCAGACCGGCAGCACGAGCGCGACCCACAGCGCCAGCGCCAGCACCGGCGAGGAACGAAAGAGATTGCAGATTGCAGATTTGCGATTGCCGATTTGGGGACGCCAAAATCTGCGATTTGACACTGGCTGTCCCCCCTCCGGTCGCGTCCCGTGGCCGCGGTGCACTCTTGCCCAGTGGCATTATAGCCCAATCCTGACGCCGAAGTGAAGTGCGCACGGCGAGTGTGCACCGCTTTGCGGTGGAGACGCGCGGCGTACCTCCGCGTGGGGGCGCGAAACCGCACACGATGACAAGGAGATCGAACGGTAGTGGCAGAGAGAACTGACCGCAGCCCACCGGACCAGCTACCGGGGGCTGAAGCCGGCACAAATGGATTGGCCGGCGGAGACCGAAAGGCGTCGATATCGGAGCACGCCCAAGCCGAGCTCCAGGAGTTGCGGACCGCGGCGCTTCGTCTCTTCCTGGTCATTGCCAGCGTCGCCTACGTGGCCTGGCACACCATCAACACCCTGGCGTGGTCACAGCCGCATATGATCCGCGTGTACGCGATCGCGCCGGTGGCGGCGCTGATGCTCGTGCTCACCTACGTCCTCTTGCCGAGGAACCAAACAGCCGCATCTGGAGTGTTCATCGCCGGTGGAGTCGGCGCCACCTCCTGGGCGCTCTACGTCCTCGACACGCCGCAAGTGGCGCTGCTCTACGCCCTGGTCGCCCTTGTGGCGGCCTTCGTGATCCATCCGCTCGGGGGCCTCCTGGTCGTCGTGGGGGCGGCCGGCATCCTGGAGCTGTTCGAGGTGGTGCGTCCTGGCTTGATTGGATCGACGGACCGGTGGTACGCCATCGCGTTTGCCGTGCTCGGCGTCGCGGGAGTGTGGGTGCTGATGCGGGGACTCTCGCTGGCCCTCAGTTGGTATCTGGAGAGCTATGCACGGGCAGAGCGACGGACCCGGGAGGCGCAGGAGCACCGCGCGCAGTTGGTCCAGGCGCTGCGACAGCTCGACGTCGCCTACTATCGACTGGAGCGCGCGAACGCAGCGCTGGGGATCGCCTGGCGGGCCGCGGAGGAGGCTGAACGCTCGAAGTCTGGACTGGTGGCCAGCATCAGCCACGAACTGCGGACACCCCTGAACCTGATCGCCGGCTTCAGCGAGATGCTGCTTGCCGATGCCGAGAGCTACGGCGGCATCTCGTTGCCGGCGGTGTACCGCGGCGATGCCAACGCGATCTTTCGCAGCGCGCAGCACTTGCTCGCGCTGGTCGACGATATCCTGGACATGGCCCAGGCCGACGTCAGGAAGCTGCCGCTCACGCTAAGGGGTTGTCCAGGAATAAGTGTAGCAATTTCGCGCAGCGTGAGCTATCATTGTCGGTATGATTGAGACGGCTGGAATCAAGCGAAGGTTCGAGTTGTTGGCCCCAGCGCTCGACG
>JACPQP010000470.1 GCA_016190465.1 Chloroflexota bacterium | reverse complement strand
CTCAGTACTCAGAACTCAACGGATACTTCCCCCATCGCCGGACGGCCTCGGCCATGGCCAGGACGTTCTCCTCGAGGCAGTAGTCTGTCAGGCTGTTGGCGCTGCTGACGATGTAGCCGCCGTTCGGCCCGGCGATCGCGATCCGGTCGCGGACCTCCGCGTCGACCTCCGCGGGCGCCCCCCGCGTCAGCGTGTAGTCGAGGTCGATGTTGCCGACGAGACAGACGCGATCGCCGTACTCTCGCTTCATCCGGGCGAGGTCCATGGCCGCCGGTTGGATGGGGTGGATCGCCCACATCCCCAGCGTGAGCAGATCGTCCAGTAGCGGGAAGAGGTTGCCGTCGCTATGGTAGATCCAGGGCTTCCGGATCTCCCGGGCGACGGTCCGCATGTGGGGCAGGAAGAACTCGCGGAACACCGCGGGTGACATCAGGGGCCCCTTGTTGACCGCTACGTCGTCGTTCACCCAGAAGAAGTCGAAATCCAGCTCGTTCAGGTGGCGGACAACCCGCGCGGACCACTCCGAGAAGCGGCGGTGCACCTCGTGCACCAGGCCGGGGTTGTCGCACAGGGCGTAGGCGAAGGCGTCCAGCCCCATGCTCTCCAGCACCGAGGCGGCCCCCAACCGGAGGCGAGCGAAGACGGCAAACTCCTGCCGGTACTCGGCGATCCACTTCTGGACGCGCTCGTACCGGGCCGGATGCTCGGGGTCGGGGAGGAACTGGTCGAACAGATCGATCGATTCCTCCGAGGTGAGTAACCCCCGCTCGACGTAGGCGCGCCCGGTCTCCGGATCGGACCCCATCTCGGCGATCCACGGGGGCACGAAGTCGAAGGTCACCCTCGTCGGGTAGTAGTACGAGGAGTGGAAGCTCTCGGTGGACTGGAGCGACTGGCCGGCCATCGCCTGTCCGGCCGGGGGGAAGTGATAGCCGAACGCGTCCAGTCCCAGCGCCCGGCAGAACTCGGGGGGCGTGTAGTCGGCCTTGCCCGTGAGCCGGGCCATCAGCCGGACCTGGAGCGTCTCCTCGACGTCATTCTCCATCCAGGGCACGCGATCGGGCGTGCCGCGGGCGAGCGCCGTCAGCACCCGCTGGCGGGGCGTCATCTCGGCCATGGTTCCCTCCTCCTGTGGCATACGGCGCGGTGATATCACGATTCTACCACCTCTGTTTGCCGCGATGCCGGCCCGCGTGATAAAGTGGACCCTGGAACGTGGCTCGGGATAGACTTGTTGCGGGATAGGCTGAGGAAGGTCGCCTGCTATTTCGTTCCGGCAACAAGCCTGATGACAGACTGCGGAGGAGCTTCTCGATGACTGCTACGGATACACGGGCCCCGGGCGTCAGCCCGCTGGAGCGCATCCCGCCTGGAATCAAGATCGCGGCGCAACTGTCGCCGGAACCTCAGGAGCAGGACCTGCGGTTCGTCCGGCAGATGGGCGTCCAGCACGCGGTGCTGTGGACCGATGCCTCCCGGTCCGGCGCCGCGTACTATGCCAGCCGCAAGGAGCTGTTCGCGGCGCACGGGCTAACGGTGTACGGCTTCGGCAACCGGGACGTGCACAACCAGGACGCGATCGTGCTGGGGCTGCCCGGCCGGGACGCCAAGATCGAGGAGTACAAGCGGCACATCCGGGCGCTGGGCGCGGCTGGCATTCCGTACACCACCTACGCGCACATGCCCAACGGCATCTGGAGCAGCGATCCCGAGGAGACGCGCGGCGGGGCGGTGGCGCGCGCGCTCGATCTGGCGAAGGCGCCCCGTGGCCGTTGGCACGACAAGACCTACACCCTCCCGCTGACAAACGAGCGCGAGTACAGCGAGGAAGAGGTGTGGGACAACTACGCGTACTTCATTCGGCAGGCAGCACGGGTGGCCGAGGAGGAAGGGGTGATGATCGGCATCCACCCGGACGATCCCCCCATCTCGCACGTGGGCGGCGTGCCTCGCATCTTCAGCACGCTCGAGAGCTACAAGCGCGCCCTGGCGATCGCCGAGAGCCCCAACGTTGGGGTGTGTCTCTGCGTCGGCTGCTGGCTCGAGGGCGGCGCGCTCTGTGGCGCCGACGTCCTCGAGGCGATCCGCTACTTCGGTGGACAGCAGAAACTATTCAAGGTCCACTTCCGGAACGTGGATGCGCCCCTCCCGCACTTCGTCGAGACGTTCATCGACGACGGCTACCAGGACATGTACCCGGTGATGAAGGCGCTGCAAGAGGTGGGGTTCCGCGCCGTGGTCATTCCGGACCACATCCCGCGCATGGCCGATGACCCACGCCTGGGGACTGCCTTCACGATCGGGTACATGAAGGCGCTGCTTCGGCGGGCGGAGGAAGAGGTCGGCTGGCGCTAGGTGGCGCGGAGGGGCACACCTGGCCGAACACCACGGAAGACCAGAGCGGGGATCGATGCGGGACTGGAGGAACCACCCCCTACTCGAAGCCTGGCGGTCACCCAGGGGGGTACGGCGGGCGCTGGTGGTGCTGGCCATCGGCGTCTTGCTCATCGGGGGCCGGCAGGTCATCTACGCGACGGGTGGAACGAAGTACGCCTATGACCACGTCATGTACGTGCCGGTCATGCTGGCTGCCTTCACCCTCGGGATCCGGGGAGGGGTTGTCGCGGGGCTGCTCGCCAGCATCCTGGTCGGGCCCTGGATGCCGCTGGACGTGGCGTCTGGCCAGTCTCAGGCACCCTCCGACTGGCTGCTACGGGCGGGCTTTTATCTGGCGTTTGGGATCGTCGCCGGGGCAAGGCAACACCTCATCACCTCCCAGTTGGCTGCTCTCAAGAAGACCAATATCGTCCTGGCCCAGCGGGAGCGAGACCTGCAAGAAGCCTACGGCCGGCTCCAGAAAGCTCAAGAACAGCTCGCGAGCCAGGAGAGATTGCAAGCGCTCGGCCAGATGGCGAGCGGGGTGGTCCACGATTTCAACAACGCGCTCACGGGAGTCATCGGCTACGCCGAGCTCCTGCGGACCCGGCCGGAGCTCACCAACGATCCGGACCAGGTGCGCGGGCTGACGGGCGACATCCTCACGGCGGCCTCCGACGCCGCGGCCATCGTCGCCCGGCTGCGCGATTTCTACCGTCCTCGCGGGGTCGATGAGCCGTTCACGCGAGTGGATCTCCGGGCGCTCGTGGAGAGCACCGTGCGAATGGCGTCGCCACGCTGGCAGAACGCCGGCACCCACGTCGCCGTGCGCAGCGAGCTGGCCCCCGTGCCACCGATCGCCTGCGTAGAAAGCGAGCTCCGTCAGGCGCTGGTCAATGTCATCTTCAACGCCGCGGATGCCATGCCCACGGGCGGCACGTTGCTGCTCCGCACCCTCGCGGCGCCAGCCGCCGCCGACGGGGGGCGTCCCCGGGTGAGCTACGGCGAGGCGCCGGCGATCGCCGCCGTGATCGAAGTGGGCGACACGGGGGTGGGGATGGACGAGCCGACGCTGAAGCACTGCGTGGACCCGTTCTTCACGACGAAGGGGACGCGGGGGACCGGGCTTGGCTTGCCCTCAGTTTACGGCATGGTTCGGCGGCACTCCGGTCGTCTCGAGATCGAGAGCGCGCCCGGTCGGGGGACAACGGTGAGACTGTGTCTTCCCGCGCAACCAGCGGCGACGGAGCAGGGCGCCCCGTTGATCCAGGCTGGCGCTTGACCGACTGCGAGGAGGGCGGCCACAGGGGGCCGCCCCTACCGTAGGGGCACCCGCCCATAGGCGCTAACTCACCGTCCCCTGGGGGCGAGGCCCTAAGTATACGCCCCTGGGGCACCCACAGGGGGACGCCCCGCCCTTCGGCCACCGCCAGACGATGGGCCAGTT
>JACPQP010000442.1 GCA_016190465.1 Chloroflexota bacterium | reverse complement strand
TGAGGGGACCGTCTCCCCCCCTCTCCCCGGGTGGGAGAGGGACAGAGGGTGAGGGGGCAAGATGAAGGAAGCGAACCCTTCGGCCCAGCCGGAGCAGCCGACCACCGAGCACAGTTGGGGCATGGTGGTCGACCTCGATCGCTGCACGGGCTGCCAGGCTTGCGTCGTCGCCTGCCAGGCCGAGAACAACGTGCCGATCAACTCCGAGGCGTTCTTTCAGCAGGGGCGGGCGATCGAGTGGATTCGGGTCGAGCGGTACTGGGAGGGCGAGTTCCCGAACGTCAAGGCGCGGTTTCTCCCGATGCTCTGCCAGCACTGCGACAACGCGCCCTGCGAGCCGGTCTGCCCGGTCTACGCGACGTACCACAACCGCGAGGGGTTGAACGTCCAGGTCTACAACCGGTGCATCGGCACTCGCTACTGCGCGAACAACGACCCCTGGAACGTGCGGTACTTCAACTTCTGGGACCCGGACTGGCCAGAGGCGCTGCGCAATCAGCTCAACCCCGATGTGACCGTGCGTACCAAAGGGGTCATGGAGAAGTGCACCTTCTGCGTCCAGCGCATCCGTCGCGTCGAGCGGCGAGCGCGCGGCGACGGGCGGCCACTCCGCGACGGCGAGCTTCAGCCCGCCTGTGTCCAGGCCTGTCCGCCCGGCGCGCTGATCTTCGGGGACCTGCGCGACCCGAACAGTCGCGTCTCCCGGCTGGCGCACGATGAGCGGAGCTATCGGGTGCTCGAAAACCTCGGCACCGGGCCAAGCGTCTACTATCTGAAGAAGGTTGACCCGGAGGCCACGGCGCCGCGAGGTCACGACTGATGAGTGAGATCCACGTACCCCACCGGCACCCGACGCTCCTCCGGCTGACGAGCGCGGCGGTGCGTCGCGAGCTGCTGGATCGCGTCCTCGCCCCGGCCGCCACTCCGCTGCTGCTCGGCGTCTTCGCCGCACTGGCGATCATCGGAGTGATCGGCCTGGCGCTCCGCGTCGCCGGTGGCTACGAGAACCGGGTCGCCTGGGGGTACACGGCGGCGCTGCTCGCCTGGCTGTTTATGACCGTGCACGGCGCCCCGCTCGCCGCGGCCGGACTGCGGTTCGTCAAGGCCGACTGGCGCCGACCGATCGTGCGCATCGTCGAGCTCTGCACCGTCGGCGGCCTGGTCACGTTTCCGCTGTTCCTGCTGCTCCTCCCGACGCTGCCGCCGCGCCAGGGGCGCGCCAACATCTGGTTCGACTGGCCGGGGGCGCCGGGGGCGTACGAGGCCGTCGCCGTGCTGTTCCTGGCGCTGACCGGCCTGGCGATGCTCGCCCTGTCGGCGCGGCCAGACTTCGCCGCGGCCCGCGACGCGGCGACCGGCGCGGCACGCCGGCGGTACGCCTTCCTGGCGGGCGGCTGGCGAGGCACCCCCCGCGAGTGGGACGTCCTCCGCCGGGGACTCGTCCTCCTCGGCGCGCTGTACATCTTCGCGCTCGCCTTCGTCCAGTTCCTGTATCCGATCGACTTCGGGCTCTCGCTCATTCCGGGCTGGATCAGCGCCATCTTTCCGGCCTTCGCGATGCTGACGACGCTGCAATGCGCCGCGGCCAGCACGCTGATCGCCCTCTACCTGTGGCGACGGTTCGGTGGTCTATCCGACTACCTTCGGTTGGACCATTTCTGGGGGCTGGCGAAGATCCTGTTGGCGACGTCGCTGCTCTGGTTCTATTTCTGGTGGGCGGACTTTCTGACACTCTGGTACGGCCGCAAGCCCCCGGAGCTGGCGGTGCTCCAGTTGCTCGTCGTGGGACCGTACTTCGTCCCGTTTGCGCTGGCGTTCCTGCTCTCGTTCGTCGTTCCGTTCGGCTCCCTCATCTGGAACCGAGTGCGAATCAGCATCGCCGGCCCCGTCGTCGTCGCGCTCAGCGTGCTGCTGGGCAACTTCTTCAACACGGTGCGGATCTACGTCGCCGCCTACTCCGTCGCGGGCATGGGCGGGCACGCGCTCGAGCAGGTCCCGCCGGCCCATCCGCCCGACGTGATCGACGCGATGATCGTCGTCGGCGTCATCGGGCTGATCGCGCTGCTCTACACCATCGCGTCGCGCGTCATCCCTCCGGTCTCGATCTGGGAGGTCAACGAGGGCCTGATGCTGCGTCGGCCCGCCCACTACCTGAAGGGGGAGTACATCGTCGTCGGCAAACCGACGTAGTCCCGTGAGGAAACAGGCATGCAAGAGCGCCACGTCCTGACCGAGCGCGAGATCAATCGCGACCTGCTGGGGTTCTCGCTGACCACGCCCCGGAACTTCTGGCTGGCGGCGATACCGCTGGGCCTGATGGTCGCGCTGATGTTCTCCGCCGTTGGCTACATGATCTACTGGGGCATCGGCGTCACCGGGCTGAACCGGCCGGTGATGTGGGGCTTCATGATTACCAACTTCGTCTTCTGGGTCGGCATCAGCCACGCGGGCGTGATGATCTCGGCGATCCTCCGGCTGTCGCACGCCGAGTGGCGCCGGCCAATCACCCGGGCCGCCGAGGTGCTCACCGTGTTCGCGCTGGCCACCGCGGCGCTGTTCCCCCTCATCCACACCGGCCGCCCCTGGCGAGCCATCTACTGGGTGTTTCCCTACGACTTCAGTCGTGGCATCTGGCCGGCCGTCCGGTCGCCGCTGATCTGGGACCCGAGCGCCATCTTCACCTACCTCACCGGTAGCTCGCTGTTCGTCTTCGTCGCGCTGATCCCGGACCTGGCGGTGGCGCGCGACAACTCGGTGGGCTGGCGCCGGACGTTCTACGGTTTGCTCTCCCTCGGCTACCGGGGGACGACCCGCCAGTGGCGGCTGCAACTGCTCGCCGGCATCCTGCTCTCGGCGCTGATTCTGCCCGTCTTCGTCTCGGTCCACAGCATCGTCTCCTGGGACTTCGGCATGTCGCTGGTCCCGGCCTGGCACGTCACTATCTTCGCCCCCTACTTCGTCATCGGCGCGGTGCACTCGGGTGTCTCGGCGGTGGTGGCGTTGATGGTGCTCCTTCGCTGGGCGTTCCATCTCCAGGCATACCTGACCCCCGATCACTTCGATGCCATCGGCCGCCTGTTGATCGCAGTCGGCAACACCTGGTTCTACTTCTTCTGGCTCGACTTCTTCTTCGCGCTGCTCGCGCGGGAGCCCGACGAGGTCGCCGTCTGGGAGCTGCGCCTGTTCCACTGGCCGTATAACGTGCTGTTCGCCATCTTTCTCATCACCGCCTACTTCATCCCCGTGCCGCTCTGGCTATTCCGCCGCGTGCGCCGGAGCATCCCGCTGATGCTGCTCACGTCGATCAGCGTCAACATCGGCATGTGGCTAGAGCGGTTCCTGATCATCATTCCCGGCTTGCAGTGGAAGCAGCCGCTGACGTTCAACTGGTTCGGGTATCGCCCGTCCATCGTCGAGATCATCCTGGTCACCGGCTCGTTCGCGCTGGTGGCGTTCGGTGTGCTGATGTTCTCCAAGTTCTTCCCGATCATTCCCCTGTTCGATATCAAGGAAGGGCAGAAGCTCCGCCACGACCTGCGGATCGGGCATCGGCAGGTGCCGGGCGTGATTCGCGAGTGAGGACGGCCATGACAATACGACACCTCCTGGGACTCTATCCTGACGCCGAGCGGGCGGCCAACGGGGCCGATGCACTCCGGCAGGCGGGGGTGCCGCAGTCCAGCATCGAGGTGCTGACGGACACCCCGTACCCCGAGGGCGCGTTCGGCGAGCCGCCCGCGCAGCACCGCCTGTTCGTGTTCCCGTTCATCGGCGCGGCCTGCGGCTTCGCGGTGGGGCTCCTGCTCACGGCGGGCACGCAGCTCGCCTACCCGATGCCCACCGGGGGGAAGCCGATCCTGAGCGTGCCGGCGATGATCATCATCATGTACGAGGGCACGATGCTGGGGGCGATCATCATGACCGTGCTCGGCATCATCTTCGAGTCCCGGCTGCCGCGCGCCCGCCTGGGGACGTATGACCCCCGGATCAGCGAGGGCTACGTCGGCGTGCTGGTGGTGGACGAAGACCCGGTGGTCGGCCGCGCCGAGCAGGTGTTTCGCCAGAGCGGCGCGGAGGTGATCCGGGAACGGGAGCCGGAGGACTGACACGGGGGCGGACCTCACCCCCTGCCCCCTCTCCGCGTCGGAGAGGGGGCAGGGGGTCGGGTGTGTTCATCTGTGGCTTCGGAGCGGGAACCCGTGGGCGAGCGTGAGGACGGGGTGACGATGTTCGGTAGGCGATGGGGATACGTGGCGATGCTCGTGGCTGTTGCCGCCCTGGCGCTGGGCGGGTGCATCCCGACCGGGCCGACGTATCCGGTCGACTTCTACCACGAGATGCACTACACCCAGATGTATCGCGCCTACGAGCCGCCGCGGCTCGCGCCCCCCGACGAGGCAGTGCCGACGACCGGCCGCGCCCCTCGCTACACCGCGGCCGAGGCGGCCCAGCTCCGGAACCCGCTTCAGCCGACGCCGGCGAACCTGGAGCGGGCTCGCGCCCTCTACCGGCGCGACTGCGCGACGTGCCACGGCGCCGAGGGGAAGGGCAACGGCATCATCAGCGCCTACTTCCAGACGGCCCGGGCGCCGACCCCGGTCGACTTCGCGAGCGAACGGGTTCGCAACCGGACCGACGGCGAGGTGTGGCACTACATCGGCCAGGGGATCGGCCTGATGCCGCCGTTCGAGAACCTTCTCGGCGAAGAGGAGCGCTGGCTGCTGGTGCTGGCGATACGAGAGATGGGCGGGCCGGGAAGGTAGCCCCGGGCTCGGGATCGCCCCCCTCTCCCCCTACCCCTCCGTCCCTTCCTTCTTCTTCCGGCTGCCGCCGACTTTCCCGATCCGAGAGTAGTAACCGAGCCCGTGTTTCGCCCTGACCGCCGCCCCGCCCTTCCGGCCGATCTCCGAGTAGAAATCGGCTCCGCGAGCATCGCGGACCGCCGCTCCGCCCTTCCGGCCGATCGCGGCGTAGAACTCGACGCCGCGCTCCTCGGCGACGGTCATCCCACCCTTCTGACCGATCTTCCGGTAGAACTCGTTGCCATACTTCGCCTTGACGAGGTTCCCGCCCAGGCGGCCGGCCTCCGAGACGGTCATCTCCTTGCGCTCTTCAGTCATCGTGTGCCTCTCTCCTGCCTCTTTCAATGTACCTGACGCCATGCCACCTTCTCGGATGAACCGCTCGACCTCACTCGCGGCGACGCGGTAGCCGGTCCTGGTCCCGCCGAACAGGACACCCCGGAGTCTCCCCTGTCGTAACCAGCGCCCCACCGATTCCAGATCGACCCGCAGCCGCTCGGCGACTTCGGGCACGGTGAAGAGCTTGTCGTCTCGCACGCGGGCATCCTCTCTGGTGCTGGGTTGAGTGACAGTATAGCATATGGAGTTGCCAGAAGTACAGGGTACGTCCCCGCCGAGTTTCCGCCGCTGCGGTCGCTGGACAGCTTTCCCCACAACCTGCCGCTCCAGCTCACCAGCTTCGTGGGGCGGGAGCGGGAGATGGCCGAGGTGAAGCGGCTGCTGGGGACCACCCACCTGCTGACGCTGACCGGCACCGGCGGGTGTCGAACCCCGACGGCACCAAGGGGACCAGCCGCTCGGTTTCGACCGTGCGCTCCCTGCGCGCCCTTCAGACAGGAGATCTCCGCGTTGTGGACGATGGTGTTCCAGAGCAGGATGTTCAGGATCCAGCCGACCGAACGTCAGGCATACTGTCGCACCAGCGCCCGCACCCGGTCGGCGAACTGGCCGAGAGCGGCCGGGTCCTGCGTCGCCGCCGGGTCGGTGGGCGACGCCAGGATGCACAGGCCCCGGTTGGTCGTCTTCTGCCGGAACACGTGCTCCACGAACTCCAGCGCGCTCTCGAAGTGGGGGTCCTTGTTGAGGCCGAGATGGGGCACGACCGCGACCTTGCCGCCGAATCGCTCCCAGAGGGGACCAAAGCCCTGCTCGGTGACGCCGAAGTTCAGCCCGCGAAGCTGGTAGATCTGCGCCAGGTTGTCGAACTGATGCGCGAACCTGCCGCAGGAGTGGATGAACAGGCCGCCGAACTCCTCGGCGAGCTCGCTGTTGTAGGGCAGCGCGAACTCGCGGTAGACGTCGGCGCCGACCACGGCCAGGCAGTCCTCGCTGATGGCGATGCCTCTCCCATCCGGCAGGTAGAGTGAGGGGTAGTGGCAGGGGATGAACTCCGGGCAGCGCGCCCGCTGCTCCTTGGCGAAGGCGATGATCAGGTCGGTCACCAGCCGCATCAGGTGGTGGACCTCCCGCGGGTTGGTGTACATCGCGGTCATGAAGCTGCACGAGTCCCAGACGAGGTAGGCGGTGTCCAGCGGTCCCTGGAGGTCGGTGAGGGCGATGGGGTAGCGGCCACCCGTCTGGTCGACGAAGTAGTCGGTGAAGGCGAGCATGTCGCCGAGCTGGCCGGCGGTGACCGCGGGCGCGGGGAGCTCATACACCTTCTCCGGTGGGTCATCGGCCTTGATGGCGGGATGCGCCCAGGGGAGCGTGTGGTCGAAGAACTCGACCTCGCAGCCGAAGGCCGAGGCGAACACCGGCGTCCCCTGCTGGGGCTGGAGGTGGGGTACGAAGTCATCGCCCAGCCCCGCCCGGGCCCGCCAGGCCAGCAACTCCAGCTCCCCCGCGAGCTGGGTCTGCCGATCCTGGAGGAATCGCCGGATCGGCAGATTCAGTATCCTTGTCGGGCTAATCCCCGGAGACATCGGGACCAGCCACAGCGGACGGCCGATGTCCTCCAGGTTCCAGAAGGCCTGCCATCGCTCGACAACCTCGCGGAGGGCTAGATCGCGAGTAACCAGCCCGTGAGTCTCATCCACCATTCGACTCTCCTCTGGCGTAACGCTTTGCCGGAAGGTTGCGCTGCTCCATGGTCCGGCCCCGGGCATGCTCCCCACGTCGGGGAGCTAACCCCCCAGCCCCCTTTCCCGGCGCGGGAAGGGGGAGCCCTCGTCCCCCCTCCCCGCGTCGGGGAGGGGGGCAGGGGGGAGAGGTCGCCCCCAGG
>JACPQP010000441.1 GCA_016190465.1 Chloroflexota bacterium | reverse complement strand
GCCAGGGGGTGAGGTCCGGCGGGAGAGGGGGAATCCCGCGCCCCAGACTTAGCAGCTTGTGGAGCGATCGGGTGGTGGCGGGAACGGACCGATCACTTCCTCCGCGAAGTTGCCCACCCGGAGCAGTGTCTCCTCGCCGAAGGCGGGCCCGACGAGCTGCGTGCCGAGTGGCAGGCCATCACCGGCCAGGCCGCTGGGGAGCGTCAGCGCCGGAAGCCCCAGGAGCGACCACGGCGCCTGAAACGAGGGGTCGCCGGTCGTCTCGGTTCCGGGAGCCGGGCCGGACACCGTCGGCAGCAGCAAACAGTCGAATTCGCCGAAGAGCGGAGTGAGGACGCCGCGGATGCGACGGCGCAGCCGCTGCGCCTGGAGATAGGCCGTGGCGGGGATCGCCCGGCCCACCTCGACGTAGGCACGGATCTGAGGACCGGACTCGGCGCTCCGCGGCGACGCCTCGTGCACCGCCGCCGCCTCGGCCTGCATGATGATCCGATGGACCGCCAGGATGAGTTGCACCTCGACCGGGAGGCGAACCTCCCGCACCGTTGCTCCGGCTCGCCCGAACCGGGCGGCCACGTCCTCGTAATGAGGTCGGACAGTTGGCTGGGCCCGATCGAGGAAATCCACAAGCAGGCCCAGCCGTGGCCGCTTCAGTGGCTGCGACACGGCGGCCAGATACGCGCCCACCGGCGCGAGCGACGAGCCCGGATCGGCGGGATCATGCCCGCTGGCGGCCTGGAGGAAGAGCGCCGCGTCCTCTACCGAACGACAGAGCACGCCGACGTGGTCGATCGACCAGGCGAGAGGAAGCACCCCCCGGCGACTGATCCGGCCGTAGGTGGGCTTCAGCCCGACGACTCCACAATACGCCGCCGGACGCAGCACCGACCCGCCAGTCTGGGAGCCGATCGCCAGCGGTACCACGCGAGCCGCCACCGCTGCGGCCGACCCGCTGCTGGACCCGCCGGGCGTGTGTCCCGCGTTCCAGGGGTTGCGCGTCCGCGGGGGATCGACGTAGGCGGCCTGAGTCGTCACGGTCTTGCCGAGGACGATCGCGCCCGCTCGACGCAGTCTCGACACGACGGCGCTGTCCTCCCTGGCGGTGGTGTCACGACGCGAGGCAAACCCGCCGGTCGTGGGGAGGCCGGCGGCGTCGACAATGTCCTTGACCCCAACCGGCACCCCCGCGAGCAGCCCAGCGCGATCGGCCCCCGGCGCGGCAACTGCCCTCGCCTCGGCCAGGGCGCGCTCGCGGTCGACGATCTCCCAGGCCGCCAGGTCAGGCTCGACCGCGTCGATGCGGGCGAGCAGGGCCTCGACCAGCTCGACCGGTGAGACCTCGCCTCGCCGAATCAGTCGGGCGGCCTCGCTCGCCGTCAATTCGGTGAGGGCGGAGTGGGAAGAAGGATGCCCCGTCACTCTGGCTCCTCGTCGGTCAGCGCCAGCCGACAGCGCAGCACCTCCCACAACGCCTCGGCCGTCGCGGCGACCACCGGCTGAAGCGCCGCCACCCGCTCCGAGCCGACAAGCTGCTCGACGCGCTGAGTGAGCTCCCGTTCAACTTCCTGACGATCGACCGTTTGATCTCGCTCCATTCGTCACCTCAGCAATCGGCGATCAGCCGTCAGCCGCGCCAGACCGCCGAAGTCGGCCTCCGGCTCACGGCGGATCGCTCTGGCACCGCCAGTCGGCGCGAGCATCATCGCACACGGTCACGCGGTGCGCAAGACCGACCCGGTGCCGGGGCAGGGCCTATGCGTTCTCCCTTGGCTGGCGACTGGAAGTCGCGCCTACCGTTGCAAAGCCCGCCTGCGCGGGCTAAGTAGGTCTCGGAAAGTTCACCTGCGGCCGCCGTTCCTGAGTTCGCCCCCAATATCCCTGCGGGACTTCCGCTGGTCGCTGGGGGAAGGGGAGCGGCACAGGGGCGTGGCCGGACCCCCTCTCCCAGCCCGGGGAACGGCCCTCATCCCCCAACCCCTTCCCCCAATCCTGGGGGAAGGGGAGCGGCGTGACTCCACCCCCTCTCCCCCGGGTGGGAGAGGGGGCAGGGGGTGAGGGCCGT
>JACPQP010000040.1 GCA_016190465.1 Chloroflexota bacterium | reverse complement strand
GCTCGACGAACTGCGCGCCGAAGTCGTCAAGTTCCTCAACCAATACGCCTTCGGCTCGCTCGACCTCCTGCGATACGTCGGCCTACTTACACCGGAGTCATATGTTAAGATTCATTAGTCGCCGAGCACCCCCGCCGATACCTACCCCTGTGAGCGGGGAGAGGGGTAGGGGATGAGGGCGCTAACTTACGGTCACCTGGGGGCGAGGGGTGAGGGCGGCGTGCAGGGAAGGTTGGGGAGGGGGTCAACCTTTCCGCACACCGCTAGAGCAGCAAGCGAGTGACCTAACTCTCCAGCCCGCCGTTCCTGATTGGGCCCGACGCGGGAAGGGGGAGCTGCCACCCCCCTCCCCGCGTCGGGCTATGTATTACCCATAAGTCAGGAGGCGGCTTTAGCACCGGGGAAACTGGATAGGCGGCGGAGCAAGGCTTCTGCCGTGTGCCGCCCCCGGATTTCCCGTCCTGACGCCCGGTGTTGCCAGTAATGCCCGCCTCCTTGTCGGAGATGTGGGTAATGCATAGCCGCGTCGGGGAGGGGGGCAGGGGGACAGGTCCGTCCCCGGCTCGATGCCGCTGCGTACTGCCTGAGTGTGCGACCGCCGATGCGGCGAAGGTTTGGATCGCGAACGGCACGAGACGAGCGAAAGCGGCGAAAGTGGTTTCGCACGTGGGGAACAAATCGACATCTCCCGCTGTTACAATGGACGGCGTACCAACCACAGGCAGATCGAGGAGGAGAACACCCATGTCTACGCGGCCCCCGCTACCGGTCCTGGACTTCGCCCGGATCGGTCCGGCCATCGGGAGTCACTTCCCGGACGTGTCCCTGCCCAACCAGCAGGGCGAGATAGTTGACCTGCACGCCGCTCGCGATGGGCAGCGGGCGCTGATCGTCTTTCACCGCAGCGCGAGCTGGTGACCGTTCTGCAAGACGCAGCTCGTGGAGCTGCAACGGAGCCTGCCCGACTACCAGCGGGCGGGGATCGTCCTCTTCGCCGTCAGCTACGACCCGATCGAGGTGCTGGCCGCCTTCGCCGCCAAGCACGGCATCACGTATGACCTGCTGGCCGACGTGGGCAGCCACGCCATCCGGGCGCTGGGGTTGCTCAACGAGCACATCGCCGAACAGCACGCCCACTATGGCGTTCCCATGCGTGACCACGTGCGCGGCGTGCCCTACCCCGGATCGTTTGCCCTGGACCAGAACGGCATCGTCGTCGGGAAGTGGTTCGAGCAGAGCTACCGGGTGCGGCCGACGGCGGTGTGGCTCCTCGAAGACGGCTTCGGCGGTGAGAGCACGCTCCCGCGGGCGGTGGCCGAGGCCACGACGGCGGAGGTTCGCGTCTCTGCCTGGCTGAGCGGCCGGTCCTACCGCCCCTACCAGAAGCTGGAGCTGAACCTCGAGGTCGACGTCCCGACGGGGCTCCATGTCTACGGCCAGCCGGTGCCCGACGGCTACACGCCGCTGACGGTGGCCGTCGAGTCGCTCGACGGGCTGGAGGTTGGCCCGCTGGAGCTGCCGGCGCCGCGTCCGGTGCACTTCGCGGAGCTGGGCGAGACGCTCCCTGTCCACAAGGGCACCTTCCGCGGGCAGCTCTCGGTGATCCTGCTGAAGAACCTGGGGCCGGTCAACCTGTCCGTCCGGGTCAGCTACCAGGCGTGCAGTGATAGGAGCTGTTACCCTCCTGGCGAAGTGACGGTCGCTCTGCCGTTGGAAGGATTGGACAACGTCCGGGACTGACCCGCGAGTGTTGCGCCCGATCAGCGTTGCCCAGATGGTCGAGGTCGACCGGCTGATGGTCGCCGACTACGGGATCACGCTGCTCCAGATGATGGAGAACGCGGGCCGTGGCCTGGCGGAAATGGCTCGACGCCTCCTCGGTGGGAATACGGCGGAGCGGAAGGCGGTTATCTTGATCGGAAGAGGCAACAACGGCGGCGGTGGCCTCGTGGCGGCGCGGCACCTGGCCAACGCCGGGGCGGGCGTCAACGTGGCGCTGGCGGGCGAGCCCGACCAGCTCGGGGAGGTTCCTGAACACCAGCGACGAATCCTGGTCCGGGTGGGCGTCGCTGGCGCCAGTCGGCCCGCGTCGGCCGACGAGCTTCCGGCGCTTCTGGCAGACGCCGACCTGCTGATCGACGCGCTCGTTGGCTATGGCTTGCGCGGTCCGCCTCGCGAGCCGATCGCCAGCTTCATCCGTGCCGCCAACGCGGTCACCGCCCTGCGGCTCGCCCTGGATCTGCCATCCGGGCTCGACGGTGACGAGGGCGTGCCGCGAGAGCCTTGCTTGAGAGCAGATGCGACGCTCACCCTCGCCTGGCCCAAGGCCGGCCTGCTGGCCGCGGCGGCCCGGCCGTTCGTGGGTGCGCTGTATCTGGCGGACATCAGCGTCCCTGCGCAGGTGTACCACGCGGTCGGGGTGGAGCGGTCCACGCTGTTTGCCGGCGGGCCCATCGTGCGCGTTCGGATACTGGATGGTGCCTGGGAGCCGGCCGAAAGTCAGGAGACGGCCTGAAGGTGGAGACCAACCCATCAGCGTTGCCCCAACTGCGACTGGACCGGCCGACGCTGCTGGACTTCGAGGGATCCTTGCAGCGTGAATGGCTGGTCACGAATGGGCTGGGCGGCTACGCCTCCAGCACTGTGCTGGGGGTCGATACGCGTCGCTACCACGGTCTGTTGATGGCCGCGCTGCATCCGCCGGTCCAGCGAACGCTCCTGCTCGCCCGCGTCCACGAGGAGCTGGAGCTGGACGGCGACCGGTACCCGCTCTGCACCAACGAGTACCACGATGGCACGATCCATCCGCACGGCTACCTCTTTCTCCAGGTGTTCCGTCTGGCTGGGACGCTGCCCACCTGGCGCTTTCACTGCCGCGATGCCGAGCTCGAGAAGACGCTCTGGATGGTGCACAGGCGCAACACGGTGCTGCTCCGCTACCGCTTGCTGGCTGCACGCCGGCCGGTCCGCCTCCGGATCGAGCCGTTCGCGGCCCACCGCGACGACCACACGCACACCCGTGGACATCCTGACTGGCGATTCGGGGTGCAGACGACCGCGACCGGGTGCCGCGTCGAGGCGTACCCGGGGGCCACTCCAATGTGGCTTGGCGCTTCCGGCATGCACTTCGCCGCCACCGGCCTCTGGTACTGGCGGTTCCTCCATCGCCGGGAGCGCGAACGTGGCCTGGATGACCTGGAGGACCTCTACACCCCCGGCGTCTTCGAGCGGGAGCTGCGTCCGGGCCAGGCGCTGACGCTGGTCGCGACCACGCACGAAGAAGACGTGAACCTTGATCCGGAGGCAAGCCACGCGGCCGAGCTGGCTCGCCAGTCTCGCCTGATCGCCAGAGCCGAGCTACCCACTGGCGATCACGTTGGTCGTCGGCTCGCCCTCGCCGCCGACCAATTCCTGGTCGCGCGACCGGCTGCCGATCGTCCAGCCCCGGGACGGACGATTGTCGCCGGCTATCACTGGTTTGCCGACTGGGGACGGGACACGATGATCTCCCTGCCCGGCCTCTGTCTGGCTGCCGGACGAATGGGCGAAGCACGCACGATTCTCACCACGTTCGTCGGCTATCTGAACCAGGGATTGCTGCCCAACCGCTTCCCCGACGCCGGCGAAGCGCCGGAGTACAACACCGCCGACGCGACGCTCTGGCTCTTTGAGACGACGGCCCGCTACCTGCGGGCGACGGGCGACGCGCCGCTGCTCGACGAGCTGCTGCCATCGCTTCAGGAGATCGTCGCCTGGCACCAGCGGGGGACGCACCACGGCATC
>JACPQP010000420.1 GCA_016190465.1 Chloroflexota bacterium | reverse complement strand
ATACCGACCGTGTCCCGGGAAGGTCCAGGACGGGCTCCGCCCGTCCTGGCGGGGTTTGGGGTGTCCCCAAAACCATCAAGAACGCTCTGATCCCCGTCTCGGGAAGGTCCAGGAAGGGCGGAGCCCGTCCTGGCGGGGTTTGGGGTGTCCCCAAAACCATCAAAAACTTTCTGATACCTACTTAGAGGGAGCGGGGATCGTCCTGGCCGAGCGGGCGCCGCTCGGTCGAGCCAGAAGCGTGGCAGACGGGACGCTTCGCGAGCCACACTACGTATGATAGTCATAACGATGGGGCGTGTCCAGGGGGCGCGGCCGTCCGCGTCGCCGTCCACTCGATGGGCTCGGCGAGCTCGAGCTCGTCCACTCGGGCGCAACGCAGCCCCCGCGCGTGCAGGCGCGCGACGATGCGCGGCAACGCGGCAATCGTCGGCAGCGGGCGCGACAGGCGTACCGACGCGTCGTCCGACTCGCTCCCATCGTGCAGATTGATGATCGAGCCCGGGCCGAGATCGGGATGCTCCAGCACCCGCCGGACGATCTCCTCGGCAGCGGTGACCGTCCAGTCGGCGGGGTTGACGTCGGCGTCGATCACTCGGCTCTCGGGAAGACGGGAGACGCCGGACTGGAAGTAGGCGCCGTAGTCGAAGCCGTGGGCGCGGAAGTAGCGGCTGGGCACCCCGGTGAGATGGCCGATGACCGCCTCCGCCTCATCGTAGTCGCCGACCCGAAGCCGGAGCGAGTGGCCGTGATTCCCGATGAGGTGGCCTCCGGCGACCATCCGCCGGACGCTCTCGGGGAACCGTTCCGCCCACTTGCCCCCCACGAAGAAGGTCGCGCGCACCCCGGCGTCCGCGAGAATCGCCAGGATCTGTTCAGTGCGCGGGGGGTTCGGCCCATCGTCGAACGTGAGCGCCACCTTGTCGCCCGTGCGAACACCGTGACGGTAGATCAAGCAGCGATCCACTGTGTCCTCCTCTGCCTGGCGAAAGCGCCCCGCCGCCAGCGGTCATCTCGGCCAGCCACACCGGGCGGACTGATCGTACCCCACGCGACGTCGGGGTGCAACTAGGACCGAGACCGGGAGACCGGATGTCGCGGTGATGATCCAGACCGCCTGGGAGACCGGCGCGGGAGCGCATGCACCCCAGAACTGATGGAGGAAGATCTGTGCCTTGAGTACCGCGATGCGGATGAACTTACGGCAAGTCGACGAGGATTGCGCGGACCTGCCGTTCCAGCTCGGGCACGGCTTGCCTGGCAGTATCCCAGGTCAGATCCAGGAAGAAACTCCTCCGGGGAGAGCGGGTCGGTGTACGCCTGGATCAGATATGCACTTTCCAGGATATGTTCCAGGTAGACCCGGACATCCCGGGTCACAGGATTGGCACCCGCTCTTTCAGAACGCGCTCCCGGATCCGCGGGTGCAGCTCCACCCAGGTGACAACGTCGACCTCCCGTCCGAGCAGGTCTTCAAGCTCCAGCTCGATGGCGACCAGATCAAGCAGCGTCTTGCCCGGAGGCAGCTCCACCAGGAGGTCCAGATCGCTGGCGGCAGTGGATTCTCCCCGGGCGAGCGAGCCGAACACCGCCGCGTGCCGCACACCGTGATGCTGGAGGATCGGCAAGATAGCCTGGCTGATCGCGTCGAGGCAGGCAGTCTTCGTGTGCGTCTTCTCTCCACCCATCGCATCACGCTTTCTCGTCTGTCGGTAAGTGTACCATCAGCCGCGCATAGTGTCAAAGGCCCTTTCGGTCCCGTTTCGACTGCGGATCTCTTGCACACCGAGAGTCTTGCTGGCTCAGATCACCACGAGGTCGAGTTTGGGGTCGAGCTTGCGCAGGTCATCGCGGTCGCTGGTCAGGACGGTACTGTGGTAGCGGCGGCCGGTTACCACTACCGAGGCATCGACGACGTCGTCCGCGCCACGTCGGCAACAGAGCTCGCCGGCGGCCCTGGCCAGTTCGGCGTCGATGGCCGCCACGGCAACGGCAGGGTCCTCCAGCAGGAGAGCAAGACGCACCTCGCGAGGGCCCTCTCGCCAGGCTTGAGCGAGCGCCCCCGCCGGGACGATGATCTGGGCACCTCGTTCGGTGGCCCGCTTGAGGATCACGCCGACCCAGCGATCGGCGCTCTCGACGGCGATCAGGGCGCCGGTATCGAGGGTCAGCGATCGAGGATCGCGTCCGCCCACTGCCGCTCCTCGTCAGTCATCGGGTTCTCGCGGAACATCTCATCGAGCAGGTCTCGGAAGGTCTGCTTGCGCGTGCGCTGTGCGAAAGTCTCGGCTACGTAAGCACTCAAGGAGGGGGCACCGGCGGCCTTCGCATCAGCCCGCAGCCGCGTGGCGATCTCGACAGGCAGGGAGATGGTCAGCCGATCGTAGGTGCGCTGCCGCGTCGGGCGTTTGTTCGTCGGGCTTGTCGGCGTCCGGGCAGCCATAACAACCTCCAGTGTGTTCATAACGCTATCATACCACCGCGGCCCGCGACTGTCCAGCTTCTTGTGCTTGGCCCTCCTGCTGAAATCATCTCGCCAAACCCCTTGACATGGCGGGCCAGGGTGTGCTAGATTGGTGCCAATCACGATCGTTCCTTTTCTCCCAATTGAATAGTGGCCGAATTCCCTTCGGGGAAGCGGGGGAACCAACTACTGGGGTGAATTCTGCGACGGTCTCTGGACCACGCAGATAGGGCAACTCTTTCAGCCCGAACCCGTCAGCTAACCTCGTAGGCACATGAGAGAGACATAGCGCGTTGATCAAGAGCCGGAGGCTATGTCCTCCGGCTCTTTGTTTTGCCGGCCGGACGTATCGCTGTACGGTTATGAGGAGGTAGAGAGCATGGCAGGGGATCGTTCGACGCGGGTCTCCATCCTGATCCTGGCCATCGTCCAGTTTCAGGATGCCGCCAACCTGATCCGGGAGCTGGTGAGAAACGGCTATCGGACCACCCGGATCGACGCCCAGGGCAGCTTTCTTCAGGAGGGCAATGTCGTCGTCCTGATCGGCACCGCGGAGGAGTACCGGCGGGACGTCCTCGACGTCATCTCCCGCGTCTGCCGAACGCGCACCGCTCTGGCGCCGGGGGTCCTGGTGGGGGATCCGCTCTCGATGGTCAGTCTGCCCATCGAGGTTGAGGTCGGCGGCGCGGTGGTGTTCGCGCTGCCGGTCGAGCGCTCCATCCGGCTCGCGGAGACCGGCCAGGGAGAACCCCTGGAGCAGCACGCGGTGGCGTTGCGCCGGTAGAGATGTCCTGGCAGGACGTCTCTACCGGCGCAACGGGTTGCCTGATTCTGGACGGGCGAGCATCGCCACCGCGCGGCTCACCCTGTTCGCAGTCGTCAGTACAAGAAAGGAGATTACTATGGCACCGTCTCACGTTCACTGGCCCAACGGCGGCACCCCTCCCTGGACCCGGCGTCGGTTCTTCGGTCTGGCCGCGGGCTCGGCCGCTCTGCTGACCGTCCCGCCTCTCCTGGCGGGATGCAGCGGACTGCCATTCGCCCGGCCTGCCACGGCGCCGGCCACGCCGCCCCCCGCGACGACCGCCCAGCCGCGCCGCGGGGGCACCCTGCGGATCGCGTTCTCGGGCTCGGCCCAGCGCCTCGATCCGGCCACGATGACGCTGAACGAGGAGTACAACGTCACCCTGGCAATCTACAACAACCTGGTCCGGGTGGATCCGCAACTGCGGCCCCAGCCAGAGCTGGCCACCTCCTGGCAGTCCAGCGACGACCTCAAGACCTGGACGTTCTCGCTCCGCCAGGGCGTCCGGTTCCATCACGGCAAGGTCTTCAACGCCGACGACGTGGTGTTCACGTTCCGGCGCCTGCTGGACCCGCGGACCGCGTCGGCCGCTCGCTCGATCCTGAGCTTCATGGAGGGCGTCGAGAAGACCGACGATCACACGGTCCTCTTTCACCTGAAGCAGGCCAACGCCGATCTGCCCATGATCCTGGGGTTCGCCCAGGGGCGGATCCTGCCGTCCGACCGCGGCGACGAGCAGATCGCTCGGGAGCCCTCCGGCACCGGCCCGTTCCGGTTCAAGGAGCTGGTCCCCGGGGACCGGGTGACCATGGTCCGCAACCCGGACTACTGGGAGCCCGGCCTGCCCTACCTGGACGAGGTTCGCCACGTCACCATGCCGGAGCAGGCCAGCCAGACCGCGGCCCTGACCGGTGGCACCATCGAGATGATCTGGCAGCTCAACCTGGAGGCGAAGCCAACGCTGGACGCCGACCCCGGTGTCGTGGTGGCCCAGGTGGAGAGCGGCGGCTACCAGCCTATCGTGATGCGCTCGGATAGGCCCCCCTTCGACGACAACCGCCTGCGTCTGGCCATGAAGTACGTCGTCGATCGCCCGCAGATGCGCCAGGCCGTGCTGCTGGGCCTGGGCTCGCTCGGGACCGACCACCCGATCCCACCGGTCAACCCCTTCTACTCGGACCAGGGCATTCGGCAGCGGGACGTGGAGAAGGCCCGGCAGCTCCTCAAGGAAGCGGGTTACCCCGACGGCATCAACCTCACCCTCTACACCACCGCCGGCCGGCCCGGCCTGGTAGAGCAGGCCGTCGCCTTCAAGGAGATGGCGGCGCCGGCCGGCATCCGGATCGACGTCCAGAAAGTGCCCAACAGCGTCTACTGGGCCGACTACTGGATGAAAAAGGACTTCATCGTCAGCAACTGGAACTTCCGGCCGACGGTCGATGAGACGCTCTCGACCGCCTACCATTCGGAGGCCAAGTGGAACGAGGCGCACTGGAAGAGCCCGAAGCTGGACGACCTGATCGTCGGCGCGCGCGGGGTGCGGGACGCCGACCGGCGCAAGCAGCTCTACGCCGAGGCGGCGAAGATCCTGATGGACGAAGGCCCCGTCGTGGTCGCGTTCTTCCGCCCGATGATCTCCGCCATGCGCAAGTCGGTCCACGGCTTCCAGGTGCACCCCGCCACCTGGATGGACGTTCGCTCCACCTGGATGGAGGGCTAAGCAGGTCGAAGATGACCCCGGAGGTGCAACGTGAGGAGATTCCTGTTACGGCGGCTGGGCTTCATGGTCTTCACGCTGTTCGTGGTCTCGGTGGCCATCTTTGCCGTCACCCAGCTCCTGCCGGGCGACGTGGCCACCGCCATCCTCGGCCAGCAGGCGACACCCGAGGACCTGGCCACCCTGCGTGAGCGGCTTGGGCTGAACCGCCCGGCCCACGTCCGCTACGTCGAGTGGCTGGGAGGCGCCCTGCGCGGCGATTGGGGCAGCTCGCTTCGGCTGGGCGTGCCGATCGGCCCGTTGATGCTCCAGCGCCTCGAGCGGTCGCTGGCGCTGGCGGGCTTCGCCTTCGCGCTCGGCGTGCCGCTGGCCATCGGCCTCGGGGTCGTCGCCGGGATCTACCGGGACCGGTTGCCGGATCACGCCATCTCCATCGGCAGCCTCCTGGCCGTGTCCGCGCCGGAGTTCGTCAGCGGGGCTGTGCTCATCGTGGTGTTCTCCTCCTGGCTGCGCCTGCTGCCGCCCTCCAGCCTGATCGAGCCGGGCGCCAATCTCGTCCAGTCGGCGCGCTACCTGGTGCTCCCGGCGCTCACGCTGATGCTGGTGATGCTCGCCCACACCGCCCGGATGACCCGGGCCAGTATGGTCGAGGTCCTTGGCTCTAACTACATCCGGACGGCCATCCTCAAGGGTCTGCCCTGGGGAGAGGTGATCCTCCGGCTCGCGCTCAAGAACGCGCTCCTGCCAACCATCACCATCGTCGCCATCAACGTCGGCTGGCTGATCGGCGGGCTCATCGTGGTCGAAACTGTGTTCGGCTACCCCGGCCTCGGTCGGCTCCTCATCGACGCCATCGAGAACCGAGACCTCCCGCTCCTCCAGGCGATCGCCCTGCTGATCGCCTTCGTCTACGCGGTGTCCAACCTGGTGGCCGACCTTCTCTACGCCCGATTGAACCCGCGGATCCGCTATTCGTAGCCAGGAAAGCAAAGGACAAGCAAAGGCAACGCTTAGGAAAGGAGGGCGATACCCGTGGCGATCACGAAAGAGTACCGGATCGAGCGCTGGCGCGTCCCCGAGGTGACCGACGGCAAGCCGGTCGGACAGAGCGTTCGCGCCGAGGGTCTGGAGCGACGGGTGCCGGCCTGGGTGGCACGGCTCGCCCACTCGCCGACCGCGCTGCTCGGGGCGGCCATTCTGGCGACACAGGTGCTCCTCGCCTTTTTCGGCCCCCTGCTCGCACCCTATCCCTCCACCGAGTTCCATCTTGCCGACAAGCTCCAGGGGCCGTCGGCGAACTACCTGCTGGGGACCGATCAGTTCGGTCGGGACATCCTCAGCCGGGTGCTCCACGGCGCCCGGGGCATCTTGCTCCTGGCCACCACCTCCACCGCGTTGGGGTTGGCCCTGGGCGTGGCCGTCGGCACCATCGCCGGCTACTACGGTGGTTGGCTGGATGAGCTGGCGATGCGGACGATGGATGCCCTGATGTCCCTCCCGTCGCTCCTCCTGGCGATGCTGATCTTGACGATGATCGGGCCCGCCACCCCGAACATCGTCGTCGGCATCGCCGTCGTCTTCACCCCCCGGGTCGCCCGGGTGGTCCGCGCGGTGGTCCTCGACCTCAAGACCCACGAGTACGTCGAGGCCGCGCGGCTCCGGGGCGAGTCCGGGCTGTACGTGATGACCCGGGAGATCCTCCCCAACGCCCTCGGCCCGATCATCGTCGAGGGCGCGATCCGGATCAGCTACGCCATCCTGCTTGGCGCCTCCCTCGGCTTCCTCGGGCTGGGCGTCCAGCCCCCGGCCGCCGACTGGGGGCTGATGGTCAGCGAGGCGCGCAACTTCATCTTGATCGCGCCGTGGATGGTGCT
>JACPQP010000419.1 GCA_016190465.1 Chloroflexota bacterium | reverse complement strand
GCTTGTCCCGGAGCTCGATGAACTGCTGCGGATCGGGATGGACGCGCTCGATCGCGGCGTCGATCACGACACCCTGACCGAGCTCATCCGCGATCGCATGAAGGCCAGACTCGGCGAGGTTTCGCCGGGGATCCTCACCAATCTCGAATGGGCGACTCCCCCATACATGGCCGCCCTCGGCTTGATGCTGGGTGCCGGCCCTCCCCACGCCGCCTCCTCCGGACTGGATGAGCGCCCACTCTCCCGCCCGCAGCCGCGCCCGCTCGAACAGACACGCCCACGCCGTCGTGAAGACGACCGGGATGCCGGCCGCCTCGATCGGCGAGAGGCCGGCCGGAATGGGCATCGCGGCCCCCGGTAAATCTGGCCAGGGTGACCAGGCATGTGGTATACCGTACGTAGGGGGCGAGTACTAAGGCGCGAGTACACTGCCGCCCGGAAGGAGTGACACCAATGGTGGTTGCAACTCCCAGACGACTGACCCTCGACGACATCCTCGTGGTCGACGCCGACGTCCACGTGCACGAGACACCCGACGAGCTTGCTCCGTACATGGATCCGGAGTGGCGACCGGCGATGGAGAACCTGCGCCAGGTCGCCCGTCGCTACCTCGACATGCCCGGCTTTGGCCCGAACAACGCGCCGCGGTTGCCGGGCACGTCGCTGCCCTCACCACGCGGCGGGCGCGTGGAGATCGTCTGGACCGCCGAGCAGATGCGCCGGGAGCTGGACGAGTTCTCGATCGACGTCGGCGTCATCTTCCCCGACCACTTCCTGAAGCTCGCCGCGCTCCCGAACGCGGCCTACGCCACCGCCATCACGCGAGCGTACCACCGGTGGCTCAAGGAGAAGTGGCTCCACGCCGGCAACGACCTGTACGCGACCATCATGGCGATCCCGCAGGACCCGGAGGAGTCGGTGCGGGAGATCGAGCGCTGGGCTGACGACGAGCGCTTCGTCGGCATCTACCTCCCGACCCACCAGGTCTACCCGATCTGGGGCCACCGCAAGTACGACCCCATCTACGAGGTCGCCCAGCGCCACGACCTCCCCGTCTTGCTTCACGCCGTCTCCGGCATCGCGTCGGGGTTCCCCTACAACGTCGAGCAGTTCTACACCAGCATCACCGCTCACACCGTCTCCCACGTCTTCGCGATGATGTCCAACCTGATGAGCATCATGGAGACGGGCGTCCCGGTCCGGTACCCGAACCTGCGCATCGGCTTCATCGAGGCAGGGCTGACCTGGGTGCCGTTTCTGCGCATGCGGCTGGACAAGGAGTACAACGAGAACCGCCACCAGTGGCCCCACTTCGACGACCGGCCGAGTCGGTGGATCCGCAAGTTCTACTTCGGCACCCAGCCGGTCGAGGAGCCGGAGAATCGCCAGGACCTCGTCGACATCATCCGCATCTACGACGGCGAGGACACCACCGTCTTTGCCACGGACTGGCCGCACCACGACTTCGACCACCCGCGCGCGGTCTTCGACCTGCCGGTCTCGAACCAGGTGAAGCGCAAACTGCTGGGGACAAACGCGATGAAGCTGATGCCCCGGATCAAGGTTCCGGCGAAGTACCGCTAAGTAGGTCGCGGAGAGTTCACCTACGTCCTGGGAAGGTCCAGTTAGTGGGTGTCGGGGATCAGGTGTCAGGGAAAGGGTAGGTCTATGGCTGAATACGTCGTCGCCCGAGCCGACGAGCTGAAGCCGGGCGACCGGAAGCTCGTCGCTGTCGGGCGGATCCAGGTGGTCCTCTTTCGCGTGGGCGATGCTTACCACGCGCTGCCGAACATCTGCCCGCACCAGTTTGGCCCCATCTGCGAGGGGAAGATCACCGGTGCGATCATGGCCAACGCCGACACCGGCTGGGAGCCCGGCTGGTTTCACGACGGCGAGGTTCTCGTCTGCCCGTGGCACGGGCTCGAGTTTCGGATCACCACCGGCCAGTGTCTGGCCTATCCGAACGTTCGGCTACGCCAGTATCCCGTCATCGTCGACGGAGATGACGTAAAGATCGCCCTGTGAGGAGACCAGGAGTTCACCACAAAGATCACAAAGGAGACGACACATAGCACTCAGCACTGGCGACCTCGACGTCAGAGCCTCGTCTTTGTGGCCTTTGTGTCTTTGTGGTGACATCTTCGTTCCCCATGGCTACTGTCACTTCCAAGGGAGGGGTTTGTAGGTGAGCACTACTAACGCGCGGCCGGCGTTTCTCGCCGATTGTCCGATCGTCGACGCCGACGTCCACATCCACGAGGACCCGCGGGATCTCGCGCTGTTCGCCGACGGGACGCTTCGTCTGGCGCTGGAGGCATCCCGCGTTCCCGAGCGCTGGCTTGACACCCCCGGGCTGTCGCCGCTGACAGCCTACGATCCGCCGCTGGGTGAGGACGCCGGCCGGGAGATCCACGTCGTCCGGGACGCTGCCCGGCTCCGCGCCGACCTGGACCAGTTGGGGGTCGACGCGGCGATCGTCTTCACCGGGCGCCTCCTGGGCACGGCAGCCCGGCAGGATTCGACCTACTCGGTCGGAATCGCGCGCGTCTTCAACCGGTATCTGCGCGAACGCTGGCTGAGCCCCGGAAAGGGCATCTACGGCGCCATCATGGTCGCCTCGCAGGATCCGAAGGCGTCCGCCCGGGAGATCGAGCAGTGTGCCGACGTCGAGGGCGTCGCCGCCGTCTACCTGCCGATGGCGAGCGTCTACCCGCTCTGGGGCCACCGCCAGTACGACCCAATCTACGCTGCGGCCCAGGCAGCCGGCCTCCCGGTTGTCCTCCAGGGCTACACCCAGGTCCACCCCGTCTTCCCCTATCAGATCGAGCAGTTCGACACGGCGCTGGCCAAGCAGACCATCTCGAAGCCGTTCGGGGCCATCGCCAACCTCGTCAGCATCGTCACGACCGGCGTGCTGGCACGCTTCCCGGACCTCAAGGTCGTGTTCACCGAGTGTGGCGTCTCCTGGCTGCCATTCGTGATGTGGCGGCTCGACCAGCAGTACCCGTGGCTGCGCCACGAGGTGCCCCTCTACCGGGAGAAGCCGAGCGCGTACATCCGCCGCCAGGTGTACTTCACGACCCACCGCCTGGAAGAGCCCGACGACGCGCGGACGCTGGTGGCTCTCCTGGCCGGCATCGACGGCCAGGACCGCGCCCTGTTCGCCACCGACTGGCCCCACTACGACGCCGACCACGTGGAGCGCATCCTGCACCTGCCGATACCAGACGAGTGGAAGCGACAGATACTCGGCGAGAACGCGCGCCACGTGTTCAAGCTGCCGGGGCTCGCCCGCCGAGAGAGCGCGGTGGCGATGGGGACGCAGGACGAGAGATCAGCACCCCATGGATCACCGATGGAGGAGCGAGACAGATGTCGCCTCGTGCGAGCAACGCTCGTGGGCCGGCGCCAAGCCGGCGCCAGGGAGAAAGGGGAGTAGGGAAGAAGGCACCCCCGAAGCAATGGGTCTACGACCCCGATAGTGGCGGACAATCCATTCCGGATGCGGTGCGACGGCGCACAGAGCAGCGCATCCGCCGCTACGCCGAAGAGCACTTCGCCGGCCGCTACACCCGCCTCGACATCCGCTTCCGCGGCCAGTTCTGCTACATCGACGCCTACACTGAGCCCGAACCGCTCGGTCCGGACTGGCCGCCGCCAGACTGGCCAGAGACCCGCGAGGAGACGATGGGGCGGCTCCGCAACACCCCGACCTATCTCTGCCGGCTGCGCTACTTCGGCGACGAGGAGGGCTGGGGCTTCGCCTTCTACACGTACAGCAACGAGCGCTACGAGCTCTCAGTCTTCCCCTCGGGCGAGTTCCACGGCCCGCCGGAGGAGGCTTTCCGGGTGTCAGCGAGGATGTATCTCCGGTGACAGCGCCGGCCGCGCTTCCAAGGTCTCGCGGACGAATATCCGCAGCGTCACCGCGGCGGCCAGACCAACGCCGGCCAGCACCAGCGCGGCGGTCGCCAGGCCGAAGAGGTCGGCAACCCCGCCGACGACGAGCGGACCGCCCGTCTGCCCGCTGTCGCCGATCAGCCGCCAGAGACCCAGGAACGGGCCTGCCGAGTCGCGCGGCGCGAGATCGGCGCCCAGCGTCATCATCGTGCCCGAGCCGATGCCGTTGCCCAGCCCCATCACTGCGCCGGCCACGAGCAGGCCGACGTAGTCGTGGGCGAGGGGTACCAGGGCCATTCCGCCGCCGAGCACCAGGAATGAGGGGACCGAGGCGAACTTCCGGCCGAAGCGATCCATGATGATTCCCGCCGGGTAGAAGAGCGACACGTCGAGGATGGCGGAGACGCTGATGATCATCCCGATGGCGCTGACGTCGAGGCCGAGGACGTCGGCGCCGTAGAGCGGGATGATGATCTGGCGCCCGGCGCGGATCATCTGAGCGCACGTCTGCGCGATGCCGGCGGCGATGAGGTCGCGGTAGTTCCGGCGCAGGAGGTCGGCCATCTCGCGCCAGTGCGAGCGCACGGGAACCGCCGGCCGCGTCTCGGACATCTCGGCGATCAACAGTCCGGCGAACAGCGCGGCGCCGGCCGCGATGCCTCCGGCGGCGAAGAACGCGGAATGAAGCCCGAACTGCGTCGCGATGACCCCTCCACTGATCGGGCCGAGGAGCGCGCCAATCCGGCTGACCCCCCCGAAGACCGAGATCGCCCGGCCGCGCTCGGCGATCGGGGTCGCGTCGGTCAGGTAGGCCAGGCGCGACACGCTCCACAGGGCCATCCCGACGCCGGCGACCAGCCGGAGCGCGACCACCTCGGGGAAGTGCGTGGCCAGCCCGATGGCGAGCGTGGAGAGCGCGACGGTCAGCGTGCCGATAAGCATCGCCAGCCTTCGACTGACGCGGGACAGCAACAGGCCAGACGGAACGTCGCCCATCAGCGTGCCCACGCCGCTCGCGGCCACGGCCAGACTCACCAGGCTGAACGACACCTCGAAGGAGCGCGCGTACAGCGGGACGACGGGGATCAGCAGCCCCTGGCCAAACGTGAGCAGGAGCGTCGGAACGTAGACGGGAAGGAGCAGACGATTGCGGAACACCCGGAGCCTCCTGAAACAGACAACCAGTGGAAGCCAGTGGAAAGGACGGCCACGCAGGGGCATTCTATTACGCGCACGACGCTTTGTCATTCCACCGACCGGCCACCGACCGGGCCACACAGCCATACATTCGGATGGGTCAAGACTACCCGTTCGGCTGGTTGAGTTACCTCCCCACATCTGCTATGATCCATGGCAGACAGGGAGGTGATATCGATGGAGAATCCCCCGACTGGTCCGCGGCGGCGGCTGCGTCGAAGCGCGCAGAACCGAATCCTGCTCGGCGTGTGTGGCGGGCTGGGTGAGTACCTCGATCTCGACCCCACACTGGTGCGCCTCGGGTTCGTGGCGGCGACCTTCTTCTGGGGGTTGAGCATCCCGCTCTACCTGATCTTTGCGATCATTATGCCCCGCGAGGAACAGCCCGTGGCCGAGCCTCGCGAGGTGGTCAAGGAAAACGTCCAGGAGATCCGGACTGAGGTCGAGCGGCTGCTGAACCGGCTCGCCGATATCTTCCGGCGCTGAGCGCATGGGTGAGAACCCCTCACCCCTCCCCCTCTCCCACAAGGGGAGAGGGGGACCGCGATACGTTGCGCCCGTTTCACCGATCATCCCATCAATCTCGCCGGCAATTCTGCTCGCCAGCCAAGGAGTCTTCCGTGCAGACCAAAGCCCCCTCGCTGGGGATCGATCGCAAGGGACGGCTGCAAATCCCGCCGCAACCGGCCCCGCGCCAGCCCGCCGAGGAGCGGGTCCGCAACTGGGCCGAGGTTTTTCTCGGGTTTGACCTCGATACCGCGGTAGTCGAGGCCAGCCGCTGTCTCCACTGTCCCGCCGCACCGTGCGTGAAGGCATGTCCACTCCGTAACGACATCCCGGGCGCGCTCGAGTTGCTCGAGGCCGGCGACCCCATCGCCGCCGCCGATGTCTTTCGAAAGACCTCAAACCTGCCCGAGGTATGCGGGCGGGTCTGCCCGCAGGAGAGGCTGTGCGAGGGCTCGTGCGTGGTCGGGCGCAGCAAGACCGGCAAGCCAGTCCAGATCGGCAAGCTCGAGCAGTTCTGCGCCGACACCCAACGCGCCCAGCACGGCCTGCCAGCGCCTGCGGTCCTGTTTGGCGACGCGCCGGTCGCCATCGTCGGTGCGGGGCCGGCTGGGATCGCCGCCGCCGAGGAGTTGACCAGGCTCGGCCATCCCGTCACGGTGTACGACGCCTGGCCGCGGCCGGGCGGCATCCTTCGGTTCGGCATCCCGCGCTTCAAGCTCGACATAGAGATCGTCGACGCCAAGGTCGCACAGCTCGAGGCGATGGGGGTCCGGGTTGTCCCGGAGTCGCGGCTCGGCCCAGGATTCGGCATCTCGGACGTATTCGCGCTGGGCCACGCGGCCATCTTCCTTGCCGTCGGCGCGAGCGCGGGCAATCGGCTGAACATCCCCGGTGAGGACCTCCCCGGGGTGTACAGCGCGACCGAATTCCTGATGCGGGTGAACGCCAACCCTGCCGACCGGCCCGATGGGAACCGGGACCCACTCGAGGCCGGCCAGCACATCGTCGTCGTCGGCGCGGGAGACACGGCGATGGACTGCGTGCGGAGCGCTGTGCGGCTCGGCGCTCGTGCCGTCACCTGCGTGTATCGGCGGAGCGAGGCCGAGATGCCCGGGCGGCGAGAGGAACGTCGATATGCCCATGAAGAGGGCGTGCAGTTCCACTTCCTGGCATCGCCGGTCCGGGCGCTGGGCGAGACTCACGTCCGCGCCGTCGAGTTCGTCCGGATGGAGCTAGGTGAGCCGGATAGCTCGGGCCGGCGCAGCGTGCGGCCGATCGCCGGCTCGGAGTTCACGATCGAAGTGGACACGCTCGTCGTCGCCGCTGGCTATCGGGTGGACGCAACGGTGGTCAAGGGCATCCCCCACCTCGCGATCCGGGACGCCAGCATCGTCATGGCCGATCCCGAGACCGGTGAAACCAACCTGCCCGGCGTGTTCGCCGGGGGTGATCTCACCCGCGGGCCGGATCTCGTCGTCACCGCGGTAGCGGACGGTCGGCGAGCGGCGCGGGCGATCCACCGGTACCTGGAGCACCTGGCGGCCAGCGGCGACGAGGCATCCCGGGACCTGGAAGTAGTCGCGGCGACCTCGCGCCCCTGAGCGTGTCCCTGGCTTTGAGGTGTACCTCGCAACCCCCATCGCATAAGTAGGTATCAGAAAGTTTTTGATGGTTTTGGGGACACCCCAAACCCCGCCAGGACGGGCGGAGCCCGTCCTGGACCTTCCCGGGACGCAGGTGAACTTTCCGAGACCTACTAGGCACCTGACACCTGACACCCGACACCCGTCAATCGCCTGTCGGAGAAGCTGTGGCTGATTTCGTCTCCCGCCCGGTCGCTCCCCCGGTCGCCCAGGACCGCACCACGAACCCCCGGAT
>JACPQP010000434.1 GCA_016190465.1 Chloroflexota bacterium | reverse complement strand
GCTCGGTGATCAGGATGCAGAGACGCGTACCTGGCATGGGCGACGTACTCCATTACACCAATTGCCCTTGAGAAGGCTCAAAACCTCGTCTCCGTCCCCCGCGCCTGCGGTGGCAGAAAGCAGGGGCCTGGGGCGCTGGTGGGCGCTCCGCGCCCACCAGCGCCCCAGGCCCCTTTGCGATCTATGGTATCATCCTGGCAACGCGAAGTCACCGATGAGCATCCGTGTCCCTCCTCCCTCCTCTGTGACCTGTCGTCTGCGCCGTGCCCTTCGCGCCAGGCTGTCATCACGACAGCCAGCGACGAACGGCACTACGACAGGCAACGGCGCTTCGGCGGGGTCAGTTGCTACAGCCCGGCCGCGACCAGATGGGCGCCTGCGAAAGGTCGAATAGCGACCAACAGGAGGGCAGCAAGATATGCTGCAATGTAGCAGATGTGAGGCATCTTGTCAAAAGGCTGTTTGCCTGCTCAGGGCCATTTCGCTCTGTCGGGGCGGGTGTATAGGAGGAGCACGGGCAAGGCGTAGGCCGCCCCCATGGGGGATTCAGGCAGGTCGGTGAAGCGATCGTCCGGTTCGATGTCACCGACTTACTGCCGCGCGCGCCACTCCTGGTCAGCGAGGTGGTACTGGTCCGGGGTGCCGATGTCGAAGAAGCGCCCCTGGAAGAGGTAGCCGTACACCGGCGCCTGCCGATAGAGCCAGGCGGGGAAGTGGCCCGGCGAGTCCATGTTGCCGCCCGCGTCGCGGTAGCGTCGCAGCCACGGCAGGTGGCCGGCCTGGTAGAGGTAGGTCGCCACGGCCATCAACGTGCTGGTCGGTTGCCGGGGCTTCTCCACGAAGTGGACGATCTGCCCATTCGCGTCGAGCCGGACCTCGCTGTAGTGCGGCATGAGGTCGAGCCGGCCGACGTCGTACAACCCCACCGTCGTCCCGCGCGCCTGGAAACGCTCGACGAACGGCCCCAGGTCGAAGTCGAACAGGTTGTCCCCCGCGACGACCAGGAGATCGTCGGCGAGCGAGGTCTCCTCGACCGCATGGAGGATGTCGCCCACCGCGCCGCGCTTCGTCTCGTCGGTGGACGTGCCGTCGTCGATCACGTCGACGGCGAGCCTGGCGCCGGTCTCGGTCGCCCGAGCGGCCGCCCAGGCGGCGAAATCCGGGGCGAAGCGCGAGTTCGTCACCAGGGAGGCGCCGTCGATCGCCGGGATCCGGTCCAGATGCGCCATCAGGTGATCGACGATGGGCCGGCCGGCGATGGGGAGCAGCGGTTTGGCGCGGTTGCGGGTGAGCTCACCCAGCCGAGTCGCGTAGCCGGCGGCGAGAATGAGTGCCTTCATTCGTCATCCAGCGGTTCGTCATCCGGTGCCAGGCCGCTCCCGTCGAGCAGTCGCCGCACCAGACGGGGGAACTCCTTCGCCAACTGGGAGTTCGGCAGCCAGCGATCGCTCCCCGCGGCCAGCGCGCGGCGACGTGCCTCGACGTCCTTGTGGGGGCCAAAGGCGACGACCGGCACGGGGCTGGCCGCCTTGGCCGTCGCGATGGCCTCGAACGGATCGGGAATGCGCGTGGCCAGGTTCACCAGGACCAGCGCCGGCGCCTCGTCGATCGCCCCGTGGAGCGCGCCGCGCAACTGGTTCACGTCGTGGACGAAGCATACCTCAGCGCCCACTTGCCGGGCAAGCGGGACGAGCCGCGACTCGAAGAACAGGTCGCCGATAAGCGCGATGATCCGCCGCGGCGATGCAGTCTTCGACGCACCACCGGACGGCTGGTTACCAGCGCCAGGCAGGCTCGTCGACGCGTCAACGGCCGATCCAGGGACCTCGTACCAGCGTGGCTCGCTCATCCGCCGTATCGAAACCCCGCTTCCTGTAGGGTGAGCGCCGTGCCCTCCCGGAGGACTCCCGCCTCGACGACCTCGCCGACAAACAGCGTGTGGTCGCCCGCCGGACAGTTCGTCACGACCCGGCACTCCACGTAGCCGAGCGCCTCCTCAAGGATCGGCACGCCGGTCACCCCGACTCGGTGGGCAATGCCGGCCATCTTGTCGGGTGCCTTGCGGGACGACCGGCTAAACAAGCCCGCCAGCTCCCGTTGGCCCGACGCCAGGACGTTAACCGCGAAGACGCCACTCTGGTGCAGCATCACCAGCGAACGACTCTGGTCTTCGACGGCGATGGCGACCATCGGCGGCTCGAAGGAGCACTGCGTAACCCAGTTCGCCGTGAAGCCGTTGATCTGGCTCTCGTACCGCACCGTCACGACGTAGAGGCCGTAGGGGAACAGGCGAAGCACTTTGCGTCTGGCCTGGACGTCCATCGTCATCGCTCCCCCGCGTCGTTCCCTGGTCCGATCACCCGGGCGACTGCCCAGCCACCGAGGTGGCGAGCTGGCGTCACCGTTACCAGCCCGCAAGTTGCATGCCGCCGCCGGTCATTGGTCGCCCGCGGTCTCCGCGAAACTGCCCAGCCATCTCACCCGGGAGGTTGAGCTCGCGGCGCGATAGAAGCGCTCATCGGCGGTCCACTTCTGGAAGCTTCCTACCCTGCATCGCCTTGGCCTGCCTGGCCAACAAACGATCGATAGCCTCTTCGCCAAAGGGCAGGGGTGTCGCTTCCCGAGCTTCATCCTTGACCAGCTCGCGCTCGATCACCGAGAGGCAATACTGACGCATGCTGATACCAGCCAACGCCGCACGGGCCTTCAGGCGACGCTGAAACGAGGGGTCGAGATCCAGGGTGAGACGTTTCCTCAGGGGCTCCACGGGGCACCTCCGAAGCAGGATCTACCGGCGTTCTCAACCGAGTATAGTGCAAATACGGAATTACGTCCAGCCCTGGGTCCCCGAGCGAGGGAGGAGCGAGGAGAGAGGAGGGAGGAGTGTCCCACGCTCCTCACTCCACGCCCCTCGCTCACCCCGGAGATCGGCCCTCGAGCGCGAAGAGCGCCGCGGCGACGATGGAGTCGACGTCGATGCCGTACTCGGCGATGAGCGACTTCCGGTCGCCCGATTGGCCGAACTCGTCGACCCCCAGTGACACCATCGGCACCCCGAACGCGCCACCCAGCCAGGCCAGCGCGTGTGACGTCCCGTCGAGCGCCGCAACCATCGGCGCCCGGCGCTCGTCCGGCGGGATGAGCGTCCCCAGGTGGCCGTGTTCGTGGACCACCGCTGGATGGGTCGCCGCGTGCCGGCGAAGCGACTGGTGCTCGCGGTACAACTGGCTGGCGCTCGTCAGCATCAGGACGTTGGCGGCGACCCCTTCGCAATGGAGCAGGTGCGCCGCGGCCACCCCCTCGGGCGCCATCGCCCCCGCGACGACGATCTGCACCACGTCGTCCGGAGAGAGGTCCGGCGCCTCGTCGCGCCAATCCACCAGGCGGTAGCCACCAGCCAGCGCGTGGCGTCGAAGCGCCTCTTCCCCCAGTCGCGCGAACGCCCGGTCAAGCAGTTGCTGGTCGATGGGCCTCGTGGAGAGCCGAAGGTAGCTCGATCGCCCGTGGG
>JACPQP010000433.1 GCA_016190465.1 Chloroflexota bacterium | reverse complement strand
GACAGTGCGCTGGGCAATTCGGCTGCCCGTCTCCCAGAGGAGCGGCTCGGCCCCGAGGCTGAACTGGAACACGATCTCGTCGCCGTGCGCCTCGAGGCCAGTCAGGAAGGCCTCATTGATGTACGAGGCGTAGATGTCGCGCTCCAGGGGAGTGGCCTCGGCGCGCCGGGCCAGCGCCTCTTCCATCTCCCGGTCGCCCACCAGGCGGTAGTCGATGTCGGTCGATAGGTGCGTCGCCGTCGAGATGACCTGATCGTAGGGGATGCTGTCGACGTAGTGCGCGACCGCCGCTCGCACGTCATCAAGCGTGCAAATCGTGCGTTCGGTCGGCGGACGGGGGCCACCGCCAATCGCCGTGGGGCTCTCGGGCAACCGACCCCAGCAGCGCTCCAGCTCGTACAGCGCGGTGTCGTACTCTCCCCACTGGCTGCGGGTGAAGAAGCCCCACTCCAGCGCAAATTGGAGGCGGTCGTCGTCCTCGCCGGATCCCCGTCGGGCGAGCTCCGTAGCGGTGCGCTGGATTCTCAATCCGTCCAGGATGCCCCGCTGCCAGGCGCGATCATCCGCGCGCTCGCGAACGATCGCGTCGAGCCGCCGCCAGTTGTCACGCGTGATCGGCTCGCGCCAGCCATAGAGATCGGCCAGGATCATCCGCACGCCCCAGAACGAGCTCGTGTTTCGAATCAGGTGGAGATAGGGCAGCGCCTCCTCGACACGGGCGTGGGCCTCCCGTGGAGTCGGCCAACCGGGGAACTGCGTCAGCCGCGCCCCGCTCGGGCAGCCGGCGGCGTACAGGTCGCTGACGACCATATGGTAAAGCAACACATCGTGAAGGCCCCGCGCACCCAGCCGCCCGCCGACGAGGTGGGTATGCACGTCGAACACGGGGACTTCGGCGAGGGCCTGCTCCAGGTCGCGAGCCAGGGCGTCGGTACTCATGCCCATCCCTCTCCTAGAAACTCGTCGACGGCGGCGAGAGTCGGGATGCCGGCCTGGCCGCCCCGCCGGGTCGCTTTCAGCGCAGCGGCGGCGGCGGCCAGACGAACGCGTTCGGCGATGCCCAGTCCGCGGGCAAGGGCGAACGCGTAAGCCCCGTGGAAGACGTCGCCGCACCCGGTGGTATCGACCGCCTTCACCTGGTAGGCGGGCTGGTGCCGCGGCGAGCCTGGGTCGGGATCGGCCAGATACCAGCACCCCTGGATGCCGCGGGTGATCACCACCGCGCTCCGGCCATTCGTCCAGAGCCGCTCGGCGATGGCGGCCGGGTCTGCCTCCCCGGTGATCCCCAGGTACGACTGGGCGAAGTCGTAGGAGAGGATCAAGTGATCGACCAGCCCGAGCAGCTCGGCGAAATGGGGAGACTCATCCCGCTCGAGGTCGGCGACGACCGGGATGCCGGCCTCGCGGGCGATCCGGGCGGCTCGGATCATCCCCTCCACCCCGCAGTTGTCGACGAACAGCACCCGCGCCGACCGGATCACCGCTGGTGGTGGCCAGTCGATGTCGGCGCCATCGACGCCTTGAAGGTCGAAGAAGATGTTCCTCGTCTGCCGGCCCTCGTCGACGACGATAATGGAGTGAACGGGCCGGGCGTCGGTCCGCCTTCGGAGGAAAGCAAGGTCGATCCGCTCCTCGGTCAGCCGCCCAACGACGAACCGGGAGAGCTCGTCGTCGCCGAGCGCACCCGCGTACGCGCAGTGCGCGCCAAGGCGCGAGGCGGCCACCAGCGCCGTCGCGGTCAACCCGCCACACTGGCGGTCCCGTCGCCGAACCTCCGCCTTGGCGTCGGGGGGAGGATACGCCGCGACGTAGATCAGATCGTCGACGGCGGTGAAGCCGAGGCCCAGGACGTCATAGGAGGAAGCATCATCACTCATGCCCATTTCACAACGAAGCGAGCCATTCGCGTAGAGCGCGCGGGTCACCGCCGAACATCAGCGAGCCGGGCACGATGAAGTCCGCGCCAGCGGCGTGGATCAACGGCACCGTCTCGCGGCGAATCCCGCCGTCGGCCTCGATCTCCGTCTTCAAGCCCCGCTCGGCGATAATCCGCCGGGCCCGCCGGATCTTGTCGGGCACCCCCGGATCCATCGAGGCGCCCTTGATCCCCATCGCCGTGCCCGTGATGGTGACGACGTCAAGGTCGCCCCAGTACGGATCGAGCAGATCGACGGGCTCCTCGAGGAGCAACGAGAGGCCCGCCCGCCGGCCAGACGACTTGATGCGATCGATGACCTGTCCGGGATCGCTAGCCGAATCCAGGGAAAAGATGAGGATGTCCGCGCCGGCCTCGACGAAGGGAGCCACCCAACCCGCGGGATCGGTAGTCATCAGGTGTACCTCGAACGGCAGCCAGGTGTGCCGGCGCAGCGCCTTGACCAGGTCCGGAAAGAACAGCATCGCTTGCACGTAGTGCCCGTCGGCCACGTCCAGGTGAAGGCGCTCGGAGTACGGCTCGACGCGGGCGATCTCCGACGCCAGGTTCGCCAGATCGGCGGACCAGAGGGAGGTAGAGCACTTGAGCATCGCGTGGTCCTTTCGGTGGCGCAAGCTTTCAACCACCTGTCCACCCCTCTCCCCGTGGGAGAGGGGGCAGGGGGTGAGGGCGTCTCCCCGGTTGCTGTCCGCCGAGCGCTCACCCGCTGGCGAAGTGACGGCAGAGAAACTCCACCAGAAACTCCTGCACCTCTGCCGCGTGGCGCTCTTTGCTCGTCGACTTCGGCGTCAGCTCCCTGAACTCCGCTCGCGGGATCGCCGCCGCCAGAATCTCGCCGAACTCGAAGGGATGGATGGGATCCTGCCGGTTGGCGAGCACCAGCGTCGGCACCCGGATCGAGGCCAATTCGAGGCGCATTCCCGTCGGGCCCGTCGGGTCGTGATTCGGCGCATCGGCGGGGATGCGCTCCAGTCTCACCACCGTCTCCTCGGCGCGTGGCTGCTCGAACTGCCCAACCAGCGAGCTGGCCGCATCCGGAGACAGGCGCGCCACCTCGATGTACTGTTCCGAGCGCCTGAAGACCTCCAGGCCAGCGCGGGCGCCGTGATGCCGGATCAACTGCGCGATGTGGGCATAGAGCTCCACGTTGCTCGGCGTGGGGCAGTCCAGCCAGGCCGGTCGGGAGAGGACGAGGCCGAGCGCGCGGTCCGGAAACCGCAGGGCGAAGTTGAGCGCGACGGCCGCCCCCATCGAGATGCCGCCGACGACGGCGCGAGCAATCTCCAGGCGATCCAGCAGCGCGAGCAGATCGTCCGCGAAGGAGGTTAGCCCGATCCTGTCCGGGTCTCCCAATGGTCGCGTCTCGCCATGGCCGCGGCAGTCGAAAGCCAGCAGGCGGAATCCCGGAGGCGGAGTGAACAGCCCAAACGGCTGGTTCACGTCGCCGCCCAGTCCGTGCTGGAAGACGAAGGGCGTTCCCTCGCCCCGCTCGCGGTAGTGGAACTGCAATCCGTCGTGCTCAATGAATGGCATTATCCCCTGATCCGGGCGAGTTTCTCCCGCAGGAAGGCGATGCACCCATCGACCTGGTCCTCGGTCAGGCTGTGGAGGATCAACGGTCCGGCGACGCCTGCCGTGTGCAGCAGGGACAGGTAGCAATCGTAATCCAACACTCCCTGACCCGCCGCCTCATGTCCCGCCTCACCGTCGCGGCTCAGGTCCTTGGCGTGCGCCATCACGATGTCCTCGCCGAGAAGCTCGAACGCCTCGGCGAGGATCGCGCGCATGCGTGGCAGCTCGCCGGTGTGGTAGAGATTGGCGCCGTCGATGACGATCTTCACGTGCGGGGACCGCATCTCGTCGAGGAGGCGGCGAGCCTTTCGGGCGGAGTCGACGACGTTGGAGACCTCGGGCTCGACGACCAGCGTGACACCATACTCCTCGGCGAAAGTGACGGCCTCGGCCATCGAGGCGAGGAGGTCCCGCCAGGCCTCCGGCGAATCGTTTTCAGGATGCCGGCGCCACATATTGTCGGGGTCGCGGGTGCCCGTGCAGAGCCCGATGACCGACGTGCCGAGCGGTTTGCAGGCCGACGCGAGCACCCGCAGCCGCCTCAGCCCGTCACGGCGCTTCCCGAGATCGGGGTCGATCATGTTGAAGGTGCCAGAGATCGCGGCCACGGTCAGAGCGCGCGCCTCCATCTCCCGCCGAATCCAGGCGATCTGCGCCGCATCGATCTGGTCGGGGAGGTTCGGCAGGCCAGCGCAGGACAGATTGAGCTGGACGACGCCGATGCCGTGGCCGACGACCGCGTCGAGCGTCTCGGCAAGCGTTGGACAGTTGAAGGTCCGGGCGAAGATCCCGATCTGCATCACACACCACCTCTCATGTCCGCCAGGCGGACGCTCTCGCCGGTCTCCGCCGAGCGCGCGATGGCGACCATCGCCCGCATCGCGGCCACGCCGTCATCGATCCCCGCGCCGGCCAGCGGCACACCATGGAGAATCGCGTCCGCGAAGGCCTCGATCTGGAGCTTGTAGCTGTGGGCGTCCTCGCCGAGGGGCCGGTGGAATTGCCGATCCTTGACCGAGAAGCACTCGACGGCGGTCGACCGGTGGTACCAGGGGAGGTAGGTCCGACCGGAGATGCTCCCGTTCTCGCCGTAGACGCGAAACCCTCCCTCGAAATCCCCCCGGATGGCGATCGTCAGATCGAGATGCCCGACGCTGCCATCGGCGAAGTCGACCGCGACGAACCAGCAGTACGCCCCGAACTTTTCGACGAGCCGGGCGCGCACGCTGACGATCTCTCCCCCGAGAAAGTGGGCGAGGTCGACCAGGTGACTGCCGTGCGTGAGCATGAAGTAGCGCCGCCGGTCGGCCTTGGGGTTCCCCTCCGGGCGTCTGGCTTGCCCGCTCGCCACTGGGATCGGCTGGAGGTTGTCGGTCATCGTGTACCGGTAGGTCGAATCGCAGTACCACGCCTGGAGGGCGAGGAGCTGACCCAGCTCTTCCCGGATGAATCGCCGGGCGAAGGCGATTCCGGGGTCGAAGCGCCGGTTGTTCCCGACCTGGAGCACACGATCCGTCTCCCGCAACCGACGGCGCAGCGCTTCGCACTCCTCCACGCTGACCCCCAGCGGCTTCTCGACGAACACGTGCTTGCCCGCCGCGAGCGCCCGGAGACAGAGCGGGACGTGGAACTGGTCGGCGACGGCGACGATCACCGCCTCCACCTGTGGGTCGGCCAGCATCTCGTCGTAGTCCCGGTAGGCGACGCGCGGCTCGTGGACGGCGGACATCCGGGTCAGCAGGTCAGCGGCGACGTCGCAGATGGCGTAGAGCTCGGCGTTGCGGGCCTTGCGACAGGCGTCGAAGTGGGCGAACTGGGCGATCGGTCCGCAGCCCAGCACGCCGACGCGCAGGAGTCGTGGTTCTTTCTTCATCCGGACCTCACCCCCGGCCCCTCTCCGACGCGGAGAGGGGGGACGCCACGTCGGGGTAACGTTGCCGCAGCGCCTCGCGCAAGGCCGTGAACCGCTTGCGTTCGGCCAGCGCGACCAGCGCGTCGACGTGCTGCTCCGGCGGCATGTCGCGCAGCTCGCCCGAGCCGTGGATCTCAAGAGCCTGCGACATCGCCGCCGCACCGAGCCGGGGATCGGCCTCGCCTCGCTGGTTCCTGATCGAGTTGATCGCGGACCCGGCCAGGAAGAGAACGCCCCCGGTGATGCCCCGCCGCTCGGCATCGGCCAGGTTCAGGCCGATGTTCCCCTGGTCCAGCGACCCGGCCCGGACGATCATCGTGGGCTTGATGCCCGCCAGGGGACGGGTCAGCGCCTCCTCCGAGGCGAGCCACTCCGCGCCGTAGGGGCGGAGAAACGGCATACCTGGCCGAACCGGAGCCGTCTGACGGAAGTCGATGCCATCGAGCCTCGCCAGCAGGTCGATCACCTCGCGCCAGATCCCGCGGGTCTTCACGCCGATGCCGGCGTTGTGGCCATAGATGACCGGAGGGCTTGCCAGGTGCTTCGTCGCCTCACGGACCATCCGGACGGTCCCGCCGGCGAACGTCTCGCTGAACATCACCCCCGTAGCCCCGGCCTCCAGCGCCTCGCAAACCGTGTCGAGGATCTCGTGGGGGGCGCCGCTGACGTGCGGGGCGAAAATGAGGCCCCGCCCCTCGCGCTGGTCGCGCGCCCGCTCGATCGCCAGTGCGGCCTGGCGAGTGCGCGCACTGACCGGTGAATAGTCGAGGTTGGGATAGAGATCCTCGTCCTCTTTGACGAAAAGGAAGAGCGGGCACCGGGCCACCTCTCCCACCAGCTTCCCGACCTCCTCTGGCGTGAGGCCGGCCGTCGGCTTCAGGATCGTGCCGAAAGCGGGCTGGCTCGGGGCGAACCCGGTGAGTCGCCTGATCCCGCGGGGGCCATACGCGGGGCCAGGGAAGGTCCGGATGACGCGCTCGGGGATGCGCAACGCGACCAGGCGCGCATCCTGGTTCTCGTACACGTCGAAGATGATCGCGCCGGCCACCGTGTGGAGGAGGTCGCAGGAGGTCAGGTGACCATCCGGCTGAAGCATCAGCTTCAGGGGAAAAGCCACGTGCAGGAGTCCGAGCCGTCCCGTGGAGTCGAAGGCGTCGACGCCGGCCGGTGTGGCGGCGCATTGTTCCAGCAGCGAGCCCCGGGGCGGATGCCTGACCCCGATGGTGGCGTGGTAGCTGATCTCCCCCACGGCCTCCACCAACCGCATCGTTCGGAAGGCGAAGAAGTACGACGCGACCACCGCGTCATCCAGGGTTAGCGGCGGAGCGACCGCTAGCCGTTCCTCGACGACCTCCCGCAGGCGCACCTCGCGAGCGTCGGCGTCGTGCCAGAGCATCTCGAGGGCAGTGGAATCGATTGGCATCGCCAGGCTCGACCTCCCGCGATCGCAGGGTACCGCAAGTTATCGAAACCTCTCTATGGAGAGAGGCTTTCGAAAGTGAGCCGCCTGAGACCCGTGTTCGCTTGCGTTGTCCTTGTAACATACTGTCGGCCAGAAGTCAACCTTTCCCGCTACCCGATTTTGAACCGCAGCTTCGCGAGAATCTCGTTTTCTCTCACCTTCTCCTGCTTGTGCCCCCCCAGCCCCTGACGGGCAACCCCTTTTCTCCCACTCCCCGTCGCCGTATCGCCCCCGTCGCCCGACACCGGGTGCGCCACCCGTGTGTGGTAGCCGCCTGATGAGAGGGACGGTAGCGCGGAGGCTTGTCCCCCGTCCCGTTCGCCACCAGCGGGGACAGGCCCTCACCCCCTGCCCCCTCTCCCACTACTGGGCGAGGGGGTGGAGTCACGCCGCTCCCCTTCCCCCAGTATTGGGGGAAGGGGCCGGGGGATGAGGGCCGTTC
>JACPQP010000427.1 GCA_016190465.1 Chloroflexota bacterium | reverse complement strand
GGCCAGGAGGGGTGCTCACTGGGGGACACCCCCAGGCCCCCGCCCTGCGGGGCAGCATCTCCTTGCCTGAAGCCAGCGCAGCGCGGTATAATCTCGCTGGCTTCGGCCGGCCGGGCATGCGTCCGACCGGAATGGTTCTTGCACAGACCAGGCCGGAATCCGCCCGGCACGTGCCCGGTCAAGGGGAGTCACCCGCAATGGTATTGGCCCACGCCGCCACCCGCGCGCTCGCCGTCGTCTCGGTCCTCGCGCTCCTGTTCATCTCCACGGCGGGCAGTGTTTTCGCGATCGAGTCGCTGCCGGAGCCGGCCGAGGCGTTCCCGCCGGTACCCATCTCCGCCCGCGCGGCCGTCGTCCTCGACGACACGAGCGGTCAGTTCGTGTATGGCAAGAACCCTCACCAGCGGCTGGCGCCCGCGAGCATCACCAAGATCGTCACCGCCATCGTCGCGCTCCAGCACGATGACCCCAACCGCGTGGTCACGGTCCACGTCGACTGGTGGGACCTCACCGACAGCACCGTGATGGGGTTGTTCCGCGGTGAGCGCCTGAGCATCGAGGACCTTCTCTACGGCTTGATGCTCCCCTCGGGCAACGACGCGGCTCTGGCGCTGGCTCGAGCCGTCGCGAGCTCGGAGACCCACTTCGTCGAGCTGATGAACGAGCAGGCGTGGACGCTCGGCCTGCGAAACACGCACTTCATGAACCCGCACGGCCTCGACGAGCCGGGCCACTACACGAGCGCCTACGACATCGCGATGCTGGCGCGCTACGCGATGCAGCATCCCCTCTTCGCTCGGATCGCCGCCAGCAAGCGGGCTACCGTGCAGGGGCGGGGAGTTTATCCCCTGCGAAACATCAACCGTTTCCTCCAGTACTACCCGGGGGCGGACGGCGTGAAGAACGGGTACACCGACAACGCTGGGCAGACGCTGGTCGGCTCGGCCACCCGGAATGGGCGCCGCGTCTTCGTCGCGGTCATGGGGAGCTACAACTACGTCGCCGACGCCCAGGCGCTCCTGGACTACTACTTCGACAACCTGCCGTCGTCAGCGCTCACCGGGCGGCGCGCCCAGGGCGGGGACTCCCTGACGCTCGCCTACCCGCGTCGCGAGTTTCGACTCTCGGAGTGGTTCGACCCCGCACCGTCCTCGACCGGCCTCGTGCCGCGCCACCTCCGCATGCAGTGAGAGCGTGCGGAGCTGGCCGCAGGCGGCGTCGATCGGATCGCCTCGCTCGGTCCGGACGGTGCAGGGGACGCCAGCCCGGCACAGCACGTCTTGGAACGCGACGATCCGACGCCAGGGGGTTGGCTGGTACGGGCTGCCGTCCACTCGATTCAGCGGGATGAGATTGGCGTGCGCGAGCAGACCGGCCAGCAGATCGGCCAGCCGACGTGCCTGTTTGGGCGAGTCGTTGATGCCGTCCATCATCGCGTACTCGAAGGAGACCCGCCGCCGAGTCCGGGTGACGTACTCACGGCAGGCGGCCAGCAACTCGGCGATGGGATACTTCCGGTTGACTGGCACCAGGATGTCTCGCAGGTCGTCCGTGGGGGCGTGCAGCGAGACGGCCAGACCCACCTGGAGCTCCCGCTCGGCCAGCTCGCGGATGCGTGGCACGAGGCCCGAGGTCGACAGCGTCATGTGCCGAGCGCCGAGGCCGAATCCGCCGGGCGCGTTGAGCTGCTCGATGGCGCGCCACACGTTCGGGAAGTTGGCCAGTGGCTCCCCCTGGCCCATGAACACGACGTTGGTGATCTGCGCCTCTGGCCCGAAGAGATCGAGCGATCGTCGAGCGAGGTGAAGGACCTGCCCGACGATCTCGCCGATGGTGAGGTTGCGCCGAAGCCCGCCGCGGCCGGTTGCGCAGAACGGGCAGCCGATCCCGCAGCCAGCCTGGGATGAGACGCAGATCGTCCGCCGGCCGTGGCGCTCGCCGGTGGGCGGATAGACCATCAGGACGCACTCGACCGTGATTCCATCGCCCAGTCGCAGCAGCGCCTTGCGCGTGAGACCTCCGTCCGACACGCTCTCGCGGACCGGCACCACCGGGAGGATGCGATAGCGCTCGGCGAGCGCCGACCGGAGAGGGGTCGGCAGATCGGCCATCCGGTCGAAGTCGAACACGAGCTGGAGGTTGATCCATCGCTCGATCTGCCGGAGCCGGTAGGGAGGCTGACCGGCGTCGGCGAGGAAGGCCTCCAGCTCGGCGGCAGACGCGTCGAGGATTGATCCCTGCCTGTCGGCAGGCGGCGACGAGCCCCGGTCCGGCGATGTCGGTACTGGTATCGTGGCCACGCTCCCTCCCACCGCCTTCGGTCCCCCGCACTCTTCATCAAACATGGTATGAGCAAATCAGCGCCGCGTCAAGGCGCACGAGGTGGGGGTGAGCGTGCGCCTTGCACCGCCAGAGCAGGCGATGGTGACGCACACGTTCCTGAAGATCCGCCCTTGCGAGAGGGGGCTTGCCAGCGCCAGGAAAGCCTGCCATACTGGGCACCACAGGCTCGAACGAAGGCCCCCGGGACGTTCAGGACACCAACGTGCTGGCCTCTGGCCTCGTCCGCCGCAACCCCGTCAGTCCCGTCGTTCAGGTGGTCGATGCCTGGCGCTCCCAGTTGTACACCGATGCGTCGATTGAAGTGTGTTGCTTCCAAGGTCATTTTCTGGGACTTCGATGGAACGCTGGGATACTGCCCCGAGGGATGGGCTGGCACCCTGGCGGCGGTGCTCGCGGCGCACGATCCCGGCAGCGCGGTGACTGCCCAGGGCCTCCGACGTTTTCTGAACGAGGGGTTCCCGTGGCCCACGCCGGAGATCCCGCACCCCGAACTGGCTACGCCCGGCCTCTGGTGGGAAAGACTCGAGGCGGTGCTCAGCCGGGTGTACGTTGCGGTGGGTCTGCCCAGAGAGATAGCCGATGCCCTCTCGCATCAGAAGTGGCTCAGCGGCCCGAAGTAGCCTGGATGGTTGGCGATCCCGTCACCGCGGATGTCCAGGGAGCCGAACGTGCTGGCATCAAGGGCATCCTCGTCCGCCGGGAGGACGAGCGAGCAGCCCGGCGCTGCCCGGATCTGCGGGGTGTCATCAAAACCGTGGAAGACGTTGGAGGAGATGGGTGACGGAGAGTCAGACTCCAAACGGTACGGCGCCACGCCTTCACGGGCGGGTAGCGATAGTCACCGGCGCCGGAAGTGGCATGGGGCGGGCGATCGCGACGGCGCTCGCGCGGGAGGGCGCGGACCTCGGGCTCGTCGGCCGGACGGCCTCGTCGCTGGCGGAGACGGCACGCCTGGTCGAGGAGACGGGACGCGCGGCCCTCGTCGTGCCAGCCGACGTGGGAGTCGCCGCCGACGTGCGCCGGGCCGCGGGCGCCATCGTCGAGCGCTTCAGCCGGATCGACGTCCTGGTGAACAACGCGGGGACCAACACGTCGCGCCGCCTCTTCGCCAACACGGACGTGGACGACTGGGATCAGGTGATCGCCACCAACCTCACCGGCGTCTTCCTGTGCACCCGGGCGGTGCTCCCCTTCATGCGGCAGCAGCGCGATGGAGTTATCGTCAATATCTCGTCGCTCTCGGCGCGGGGAGCGTCGATCAAGGCGGGTGTGGCCTACAGCGCCTCGAAGTTCGGCGTCACGCCGCTGACGCAGATGGTCAACATCGAGGAGTGGCGCAACAACATCCGGGCGACGGCCATCCTCCCCGGCGACACCGTGACGCCGATCCTTGAGCGCCGGCCTGTGCCTCCCTCGCCGGAGGCGCGCGCCCCTATGCTCAAGGCAGAAGACATCGCCGCCGCCGTCGTGTTCGTGGCGACGTTGCCGCCCCATGTGCTGATCGAGGATCTGGCCATTCGCCCAACCAACCGCGAGTCCTAAATGATCCGGCGCTCACTGCGCTGCGCGGTCGAATGCTCCATAGCCCGGGACGGACGGGAACCGCAGATGGACGCGGCCCTCACCCCCTACCCCTCTCCCCGTGGGAGAGGGGCGAGGGGTGAGGGCGGCGTTCATCTGCGTTCATCTGCGGTTATCTGAGGTTGCTGGGGCCGGCGAGCGGAGAGCACGCCCGGTGCCGGATCATTTAGGTAGTCGTCAGCAATCAGTTATCGGAGGTACGCCATGCGCGTCGCCATCGGGGGGTTCCTGCATGAGACCAACACGTTCCATCCGACCCCCACGACCCTCGCCGACTTTCGCGGGCCCGTCGGGCACTGGCTGTTTGGCGAGGAGATCGTGTCGACCTTCGCCGGCACGCGCGGGGTAATCGGCGGCTTCCTCGACGGCTGCCAGGAAGCGGACCTCGCGGCGGTACCAACCTTCTTCGCCCAGCACCCCCCGACCACTGGAACGCTCACCGCCGAGGCGTTCGACACGATCCGGGAAAACCTCGTGGCCGGCGTCCGCACGGCGGGCGCCGACGCCGTGCTCCTGCACCTCCACGGAGCGGCGGTCGCCGCCAACGCCGTGGATCCCGAGGCGGTTGTCTTGCGCGAAGTGCGCGAGGCGATCGGCCCGCGTGTCCCCATCGTCGTCGTCTACGACCTGCACGCCAACATCGGCACCGACTGGGCAGCCCGCGCGAACGCGATCATCGGCTACAAGACCGCGCCGCACGTCGACTTCTACGAGCGCGGCCGCGAAGGTGCCGAGGTGACGGCGCGCATCCTGCGGGGTGAGGTCCGGCCGGTCGTCGCCGTGGAGAAGCCGCCGATCATGATCAAGGCCGGGTTGATGTCGATGACGGATGCCCCGCTGGCGCTGATCAAGCCCCCCATGTTCTGGCTCGCCTCCCGGGCGCGCGAGATCGAGCGCGACCCCCGGATCGTCAACGTCTCGATCGCCGCCGGCTTCGGCGACGCCGATACGCCGGTGACGGGGATGACGATCCTGGTGAACGCCGACGCCGACCTTGCGCTGGCGGCCGGCTACGCCCGGGAGCTTGCCGACCTGGCCTGGAAGCTGCGCCGTGGCTTCCTGACCGATCTGGTGCTCACTCCGGTCGAGGTCGCCATCGCCCGGGCCCTGGCGACGCCGGATTGGCCGGTCATTCTCGCCGACCAGGGGAACAACACCGCCGGCGGGAGCCCGGGCGACGGCACGGCGATCCTCGCCGGACTCAAGGCGGTGGGCTGGCCCGATGCCGCGCTGTTCATCCGCGACGAGGAGTCCGTGCGCCAGGTGTGGGCCGCTGGCGTTGGAGCCGAGGTCGAGCTACGCGTCGGTGGCAAGCACGAGCCGACGAACGGCGAGCCGGTGCCGGTGAGCGGCGTCGTGCGTCTGCTCACCGATGGCCTCGTCCGTCGCGCCGTGGGCGGGACTCCGGCGCGGCTCGGCAAGACGGCGGTGGTGCGCAGCGGCGAGACCGATCTGGTCCTCACCGAGCATCCGAGTACGCAGACTGGCCCGCAGTTCTTCCGGGCGGTCGGCATCGAGCCGCGCGAGCGACGGATCGTCGTCGTCCAGTCGGCGCACCTGTTCCGCCACGCCTTCGAGGTGCAGGAGCGCATCCCGAAGATGATCATCGAGGTCGACACCCCGGGCATCACCAGCCCGAACGTCGCCCGCTTCACCTACCGCCACGTTCGGCGGCCGATCTTTCCGTTGGATGACCTCTCAGGCTGACCGCCAGACCGGGAAAATGTCGAGGGACCACGACTCAATCGTCGCGAGAAGCTCGTCAAGCTGTCTGGCCGATGACCTGCCTGGTTCATGGAGTGCTCCCTGGCGTTGGTATCCCATTAGGCAACTGGCCTCAGGAGCCTAATCTGTTACCAATATAAGTAGGTCTCGGAAAGTTCACCTGCGTCCCGGGAAGGTCCAGGAAGGGCGGAGCCCGTCCTGGCGGGGTTTGGGGTGTCCCCAAAACCATCAAAAACTTTCTGATACTGTCCTGGTCCTTGTGATGCTAGATAACAGCCATGCGGGCGGCATACTCGTTCGGCGAG
>JACPQP010000426.1 GCA_016190465.1 Chloroflexota bacterium | reverse complement strand
GGTCAAGATCGAGCACGCCGACTTCCACGGCGAGTGGAATTACACCATCCTTCCGAACAAGCGACCAAATTGAGACACTTATTTATGGACAGACCCTAAGTCGCCGTGGCGCCCGCGAACTTCTCGGACTCGGACTTCTGGCCGGGGATCACCGGGATGGCCAGGTCGTTCTGGGCAAAATCCTGATAGACCTGAAGCATCCGCATCGTCTCATCCTGCGCCTCCTCCTCGGTCCGGTGGGCGGTGTGGCCTTCCTGCCACAGGAACTCGGTGGTCCGCAGGAAGAACCGGGTGGTCTTCTCCCAGCGCACGACGCTGCACCACTGGTTCAACAGCAGCGGGAGGTCGCGCCAGGATTGGATCCACCGGGAGTACATCGTGCCGAAGATCGCCTCGGAGGTAGGGCGAACGGCAAGCCGCTCGGCCAGCTTCTCGTCTCCTGCCGCGGTGACCCAGGCGACCTGCGGGGAGAATCCGGCCACGTGCTGCGCCTCCCGGGTCAACAGGCTCTCCGGCAGCAGGAGCGGGAAATAGGCGTTCCGGTGGCCGGTCGCCTTGAAGTGGGCATCCAGCCGGCTCTGCATATTCTCCCAGAGGGCGTAGCCATAGGGTCGAATGACCTGGAAGCCGTGGATCTGCCAGTAGTCGGCCAGCTCGGCTTTCAAAATCACCTCGGTGTACCAGCGGGAGAGGTCCACGCTCTTTTTCGTCAACTCGGTCACGAAACGGCTGTCCACGTCTGTCAATGTCGATCTCCTTGCCAAACGAAGTCGTCGTCAGTAATCAGTGATCAGTCGTCAAGATAACTCTACTGCATCCCCGGCCCGGTTCGCCACCCCCCGCGTGGCTCGCGGGCGGATGACACAGATGTAGGCACGCAGCCAGGCTGACGCTCTCCCAACGCCCGTGCGGCTGCTCCAGGTGCACCACAGGCTCCTGCGGTGTCGTGTAACCGCGCGGGAAGCGGGCGTCAAAGGCTGGAGGCACGCGCTTCGCTGCACACCTGCCTGCAATCATGTCATCCACCCCGTGGCTCGCCCACTGGCCGCGGATTCGTCGTGGGGAGAACCACTCGTGCCAAGGAGTCGTCAGCAACCAGCCTGTGGAGACGGGGCTGGGACGAACGGTAACCACAGAGGAACAGAGACAACTGCCGAAGTGGTGGATGCCTCATCCCAATTGCGGGTGAAGCGACCACCTTCCGACGCGCGGCCGCAGGGTGCTGGCGAAACCCCTGGCGTGTGGCGCGACTGGTGGCGTCAGCCAGCGCAACGGGTATTAGCGACGCTGGCGGGCCCGGCGGGCGCCATGTGGCCGGCGGCGGGCACCCGGTGGGCGCACCGCCCCGGCGACGGCGTCGAATAACTGCTGGAGGTCGAACGGCTTGCCCATCACCGCCACCACCTGGTCGGTTCGGCGGAGCTCGTGGGCGAACGCCGAGATGACGACGACCGGCACCTGTCGCAACTCCTCATCGGCGTCCAGGTGATCGAGGATCTCCTGGCCGTCCATTCCGGGCAGCCCGAGATCCAGGGTGATCACGTCGGGCTGAAGCCGGCGCACGGCCTCGATGACCTGGCCGCCGTCGGTCTCGACCGAGACCTGGTAGCCCTCGGTCTGGAGGACGAAGTCGAGAAGCTCGACCAGGGCCAGATCGTCTTCGACGATCAACACGCGTGTGGTCAACCTGCGCTCAGTCACGTCTCGAATGCTTACCGCCACGCCGCTTCCCCCTCATCGCAATCCTGTGCGCCACTCGAGACCACGGGACGCGTGGCCCGGAAATCCGGCCTGGCGGTCTCGACCGACGCCCTGACTCGTGCGAGGCGGCGTTCCTTTCCTGGCCACCGATTTCCAAAACCGGTCCGGGCCACCGGTGATGCTCGCCGGCGGCACCGTCGGAACGCGCACGAAAATGGATGCGAAACTGCTCGCCAGTGTAGCCGCTCTCGCCGTTAGAGCCCCGTTAGGAATGCCGACTGCTGATCACTGATCGCGACGTGCCGCGAATCAGGGATTTCCCCGATGCGGCGGCGCCGCCACCCATCCGACGATGGAAATGAGAAAAGGACGGAATTGGCGCGGGCACGACAACTGCCCGCGCCAGGGGAGAGAGCAGATGGTGACGATGACGCGGTGTCCGCGATGCCGGGGCAACATGCTGGAGGGGCACGACATCTATGGGCCGCACCAGACGTGCTTACAGTGTGGCCACGACGAGTCCCCGTCGACGGTCGGCGGCCTGGACCAGTTCTTCGATCAGTTCGTCCGCAGCCAGGTTGACCGGCCGACGAGCCTGCGCCAGCGTCGCCGCCGATAGCAACTTCGCAGAGAGATCGGGCCGAGCGTCGAGAAGACGCTCGGCCCGACGTTTGTTCCGATAGAAGCGGCGCGGATCAGGCGCCTGGCCGCGGGCGTCCACCCGCCAGCGCCCGGGCGATCTGCTCGTCATTGATCCGGTAGGTGCCATCGGCGATCTGCTGGCGCAACTGGGCGACCCGTTCCTCGCGGACGTCGGGGAGGCGGCGGATGACGTGCAGGATCCGGCGAAGCTCGCGCAACTGAGGCGAGAGGCTGACGCTGTCCCCGCGCGTCGGGGCCGCACCCTGCTCGGCACGTCCCGCACCGGCCGCGCCGGCCTCGCGGGCGGACGAAGACCGGCCGCCGTAGAGCCGAATGAGATCGTTCCTCAACCGGTCGACGTTCACCAGACTGGCCCTCCCCTCCACGCACTGATGCACTCACCGGTGAAATGATACACCACCGGGGCGAAAAGTCAATGACCGGGAACGACGCGGCGCGTAAAGAATCGGTAAGCCCCGGCCATCAACTGGCCGTGATGGTAGCGGGCTTCGGCGACGGTGTCGGGAGAGGACTCCCCCGACACCGTCTTGAGATCCATCAACTGGCCGCGATGGTATCGGGCTTCGGCGACTGGTCACGCAACACCGCCTGCGCCTCCTTCAAGAGACCCAGCGCGACACAATCGAGGTACGTCGAGTAGATCGCCTTGTGGAGCAGCCGGCGGCGCCACTCGTCAGACTGAGCGGTAGGCTGGTAAATGCGGGCGAGCAGCTGCAACCGCTCCAGACGCGTCAAGAAGTGACGCTGCTGCGGAGCGTACCCGGACGCCTCGGTCCACGGCCACTTGCGCAGGTGATCCTGGATGATGGTATTGTTCTCGAACAGTGGAACATCCACCTCACACCTCCAGCACCGACCAGCCCAGTTTGTCCCTCCGAGGACTCCACAGCTTCGTCGCTCGTGGTGATCGGCCGGTGCGCGACATCTGCACCTACCATTATTATCGTCCACCGGGCTCGCCGGGTAAAGTAATTCCGGTCACAGTTGGGGGGTGGTCGACTTCACACCCCTGGCGTTGGTCGCCGTCCGCTCTCACCCGTCAGCGGCGCCACGTGGCCTATGGGACGGCCTCCAACTGATAGCTGATCACGGAGCGCTACGTACCTTGTGCTCCAGGCGCCCGGCTCGTTGGGCCAGTAGCGCCGCCTCCACCCGGTTGCGCACCTGAAGCTTCTGCAAGATGTTCGTCATATAATGCTTCACCGTCTTCTCGCTCAGGTGCAGGCGGTGCCCAATTTCCTTGTTGCTGCACCCGTCCGCAACTTGCTCGAGGATCTGACGCTCCCGTTCCGTCAGATCGACAAGCAGGCCGGTCGAGTGGTGGGACTCGGGCCAGGCCCCGGTCATCTCCAGCAGCAACCGGCCGGCCAGCTTCGGGCTCACGTAGACCTCCCCGACCGCAACGGCGCGCAGGATGCTCACCAACTCGCGGGCCGAGACCCCTTTGAGGATGTAGGCCCGCGCCCCAGCCTTCAACGCCGCCAGCACGTCCTCCTCTTCTTCGGAGACCGTGAGCATCACGATCTTGGTCACCGGGCAGGCAGTCGCGATGGTCTGGGCCGCGTTCAGGCCACCGCCGGGCATCGCGATGTCCAGCAGGATGATCTCGGGCAACAGGTCTCGGGCCAGGTGGAGCGCATCCTCCGCCGTGACGCCCTGGCCCACGACCTCCAGATCCGGTTCGGCCACCAGCGTGTGGGCCACCCCCTCGCGGAATAGCGGGTGATCGTCCACGATCACCACGCGAGTTCTATCGCTCACGGTCCTCCTCCTCTGGGTGGAGCGGCAGGTGGGCGATGACCGTGGTGCCCCGGCCGGGCTCGCTCTCGACCCGGAACAATCCGCCCAGGCTCTCCACGCGCTCGCGCATCCCCACCAGACCCAGGTGCTCATCCCGGTCGGCTACCTTGGCCCAATTGAAGCCCGGCCCCTGGTCCGAGACCGCCACCGTCAGGTGGTCCGCCTCATAGCCAACGGAGACCCGCTGGCTCATGCCGCCACCGTGACGGTAGGCGTTGCTCAACGCCTCCTGGACGAGCCGGTACAGCGTGATCTTGACCGGTAAGGAGAGCTGTTCAGGAAGGCCCGCCAGGCTCAGCGCCACCTTGGTGTCGGTCCGCCGCTCGTGGGCTCGAACCACCCAGGCGAGGCTCTCGGCCAGCGTCCGGTTTTCCAGTTCCGGGAGGCGCAGGCCGGCCGAGATGGCTCGCACCTCCTGGAGAGCCCGGCGCAGACAGGCTTCGATCCGATCCAGGTCCGCGCCGTCCTGACCTCCTGGCAGTCCGGCAGAGCCCAGCGGGGACGGGCCGGAGGGTTGCGCCATCGCCTCGCGGCTGATGACGCTATCCAGCCGCAGTAGGGCCAGACCCAGATCCTGGGCCGGACCATCGTGCAGCTCGGCGCTGATGCGGCGAAGATACCGCTCATTGAGCGCGGTCGTCCGGGCTGCCGCGCGACGCACCCGCTCGTGCAGCTCCTCGTTCTGCGCCAGGAGCCCGGTCAGCCGGACAACCTGGTCGCCCAACTCCGCCTGCTGACGTGCGATGGTGTCGCTGCCCCGCCGCACCAGGCCGGCCAGCAGGAGATACATCGCCAGGGTCGCCGCCCCCACGACCAGCCAGGAACGCGTTTGAGCGGCAGTGCTCTCGCGCTGGAGGTCATCCACCGCTTGATAGAACTCGACCACGGCGATGATCCGATTGGTGCCCTCCAGGCGGACCGGGAGGTACGTCTCCAGCAGCCGGGTCCACCGTTCCCGTTCCAGGGCGTTCTCCTCGTCCCGCAGATCGCTGATCCGAGAGGCCATCTGGCCCTGCCAGGCACGGGCCAGGGCGCCGCGCACGGGAAACACCCGGCCAATGCTGGCCGGGCTGGTGCTGTAGAGGATGCGGCCCCCGGCATCCCAGACCTTGAAAGCGACGATGTACTGGCCAAGCGACGTCTCCTCGAGCAGCCGGCCCAGGACCGAGGCGTGCTCGAGCGGCAGCGACTCCGCTCGATTCAGGTCCTGGAGGTGGGGGGCGACAAAACTCTCCACATACAGCGCGGTCGTCGCCGCGGTCCGGTTGATGACCCCGACCTCGATCTGCTGGCCAACCCACCAGCCAATACTGACCGCGCCAGCGACCAGGATGACGAGGCTCGCCAGCATGAACTGTTGGGCCAGGCTCAGACGTTTCAGGGAACCTTCGATCCACGCTCGCACGGCACACCTCTGGCGATTCCCCATGATACCTCCTCGGCCCCGGATGCGCATCAGACCAAAGTCGAACGAGGTCGCGACCAACGTCCGGGCAAATGCACCACCATCGTCCATTGTGGGCGGAACCACACCTGTACTACAACGGTGGTGCGCCGGCCCTGTCGGAAGGGGGTGTCGCGGGCTCGATAGCGAAGGGCGTCGTCGCCGGGCTCGATACGTCGGTACCTCACATAGTCGGAGGGGAGCGTATCCGGTTCCCCATAGTCAGTAGGTCTCGGAAAGTT
>JACPQP010000424.1 GCA_016190465.1 Chloroflexota bacterium | reverse complement strand
TGGGCTCGGAGATGAGTATCAGAGACAGGGGGCGTGGTCCGGCGGCCCGGGGAGACAGGGGGAAGCCCTGTCCGACGAAAAGGTGGCCACTCCCCCGGGCGGCCACCCCCTCTCCCGCGGGGAGAGGGGGTGGGCAGGGGGGGGAGGGCCCGTCCCCGGCTCATTTTCGCTGGTCAGTCGGAGGAGGCATCGGCGTGGCGACCCAAGAGATGTCCGGCCGCGGGCCGATTCGGACGGCGCAGGTCGGGCTATTCCTGGCCGGCGAGGCGGGCTGGCTGTTCGCCTGGAGCGCCGCCCTTGGCGGCTGGCTCGATCTCGGCGAACACGATCCTCTCGGTCCATTGCTCGGGTGGCCGACCATCCTCGGTTTTCTCGCGGTGGCGACGCTGGCCACCCGGGTGTCCCTGGCGGGCCCGCGGTCGGCGCGGCTCGCCCGGGCCGCGGTGGCGCTCGTGGGGCTGGCCGCGGCCATCGTCGTCGGGGCCGCGGCGGTCTGGGCCACCTACCAACCGCTGGGTTGGCCGGGTTGGAACGAGACCTGGTCATCGTTCAGCCGAGACATCGTGGGCCTCCGAGGTGTCGGGGCGATGGCGCTCGGTCTGCTCGCCTGGTGGCGAGGCATCGCCGTCGGGCGCAAGCGCCTCACCCTGGACGTGGCCGAGGCTGGGTTTCGCCGGGCGGTCTTTGCCCTGGCCGGCCTGTACCTCGTCGATACGCTCGCCTTGCCGAGCGAGACCGCCTGGTCAGGAGAGAAGACTCTCCTGGCGCTGCTGGCGCTCTTCGCGGGCCTCATCGGGATGCCCCTGGCTCGCGTCCTGGACGAGGGCGAGGATCGCCGGCGCCGGGAGGGGCCACGCCTGCGGGTCGACAGGCACTGGCTGTCGATGCTCCTGGGCGTCGTCGTCGGCCTCCTCGCGCTCACCCTCCTCCTGGCACACCTGCTGACGGCCCAACGACTGGACACGCTGGTCCAGCCTCTCCTCCGACTGGTGGCCGTGCTTCTCGAGATGGTCATTTACGTTATTGCCCTGCCGCTGGGGCTCCTGGCGGAGGCGCTGATCCGTCTGATTCGACCTCCGAGGGGGACAAGCGAGCCGCACGCGGGGCCTGCGCTGCCCGATCTCGACTGGCTCCGGGACATCCAGGAGCAGTCGACGCGCGGGCATCCCCCGGAGATGCTCCTGGCCGCCCTGAAGTGGGCGCTGATCGCCGCGCTGGCGGCGCTGGTCGTCTGGCTCCTGGCGCGGGCCGTCTTCCGGCTTGCCGACCGGGGCCAGACAGATGACGTCGAGGAGGTCCGCGATTTCGTCTGGGGGTGGGCCGAGCTTCAGGCCGCCATCGCCGGCTGGCTTCGGGCGCTCATCCGGCGTCGCCCCTGGTCGATCACGCCCGCCGGGCAGCCGACCGCGGTTGCCACGGGGCCAGATGTCCCCTGTCCCGACCGGGGTGCGCGCGAGCTGTACCGGGAGCTACTTCGGCTGGGAGCGCGGTTGGGGCACCGGCGCGCTCTGGACCAGACGCCGGACGAGTATGAGCGGACGCTGGGCGAGATCGGTGCGCTGGCCGCCGGACGCGACGAGCTGCGCCTCCTGACCGACGTGTACACCCGGGCCCGCTACGGGGCGGAGCCGCCAACGGCAGCGGCGATCGCGGCGGCGAGAGCGGCGCTGGAGAAGCTGGAATGTCGCCATCACCGGTAGTGCTCCCCACTCGCGCGATAGAAGGCGATGGTGCGCTGGAGCCCCTCGGCGATGTCGACCCGCGGCTCCCAGCCGAGGGCGCGGCGGATCTTCGTGTAATCCGCGTAGAAGCTGCCGATGTCGATCCGCCTCTTCTCGTCGGGCCAGGGGATGGAGCGCACCGAGCCACTCCCGGCCAGCTCGACGATCAGGCGAGCGAGGTCGCGCAGGGCGATTGGCTCCAGGCCACCCAGGTTGAACACCTCGCCGCCAGCGGCGTCGCTCGCCCCGGCCCGGAGAAAGGCGTCCACCGCGTCGTCGACGTAGGTCAGGTCGCGGCGCTGGCTGCCGTCGCCGTACAGCGTGATCTCGGCGCCGTCGAGCGCGCACCGGATGAACCAGGGGAGAAACCCCTGGCGGTTGTGCCGGAGCAGTTGCCGGGGACCGTAGGTGTTGGTCAGGCGGAGGGAGGTGACGCGCAGCCCATAGGCGTGGTGGTAGACGAAGTGGTACTGCTCGCCAGCCAGCTTGTCGGCGCCGTTGACGTCGGTCGGCCGAGTCGGGTGTTGCTCGTCGACGGGGAGCGAGACCGGGCAGCCGTAGACCTGGCGGGTGCCAGCATAGACGACCCTGGCGGCCGGGTTGTGGCGGCGGCACGCCTCCAGCAGCGTGAGGGGTCCGCGGCAGTTGGCTTCCAGGTCGGACAGCGGATCGCGCATGCTGTCGATGTGGCTGATCTGGCCGGCCAGGTTGAAGACGACCTCGCGGTCGGCCACGAGCTCGGCCATGGTCGCGGCGTCGCGGAGGTCGGCGACGGCGACCCGCAGCCGGTCGCGGACCTCCGCGATGTTGAACCAGTTGCCCCCGCAGTCGGGCAGCAACGCGTCGACGAGCAGCACGTCGCCGCCCAACGCGACCAGGCGATGGGCCAGGTTGCTGCCGATGAAGCCGAGGCCGCCAGTGACAAGTACCCGCCGCCCGGAGTAGAATCGGGCAAGGTGATGCTCGGACATACGACCTCCCTCCCCTGCCCCCTCGATGCGGGCTCGGCTCAGGAACGGCGGGCGCGGCATTCGGGCCACACGGGAGAAGGATACAGCACTCGGGGCTCCGTGGCCAGAGTGGTCTACCTTCCATCCGGGCCACCCGGGAGATGAGGATTTCACGTTGAAAGTTTATGCCATCGACGCCCTGACCGGTCTGCGCGCGGCGCTAGAAGCCCCGGAGGGTCGGCGGCTGGACCTCTTCCGCGAGCGAGTTATGGAGCCGCTAAGGCCCTTCTGGGAGCCCTGGATGAGGTTCATGCCTGGCGCGCCCCCTGCCGGCCAGGGTGACCCCGCGATGGACGCGGCCCGAGCTTTTGGCTACTACGAGGTGCGCGGCTACGTCTTCGGCGACTGGTCGGCCGAGAAGTTCGGCCACAAGCGCCAGGGCTTGCCCGCCTTCGCCGGCTACACCATTGGTTACCGGGCAGTGAGGGCCTACCTGGACAGCACGGGCAAGTCCGCGGCCGCCGCCACCTACGTGCCCTGGCGCGACATCGTGGACGGGAGCCGCTTCTGGTGAGCAACGCGGGGTGACGCCCCGCGCGCGGTCGGAGCACGAGGCTCACCACAAGGACACGAAGAGAGGGATAGACAAATGCGCTTCGGCGTCTCGGGCGAGATCTGCCCGAGCAACATGGACAACATCACCCCCGAGGTCTGCGCGAAGGTCCGGGAGCTGGGGTTTTCCGGCATCTTCGCGCGCTTCCGCGAGAACGACCCGTTCACGACGACGCGGGCGCAGTGCCAGCGGGCCCGCGGGGTCCGGGAAGACAACGGTGTCCGGCTGTACCAGGCGACGGGCTACTGGCAGTGCCTGATCCATCCGGACGGGAGCCAGCGCGCTCAGGCGGTCCGAACGCTTCAGGCGGCCCTGCGGGTCGCCGGCTGGCTCGGGGCGTATGCCATCGACACCGGGCCGGGGAGCCTGAACCCGCGGGGGCCCTGGTTGCCGCACCCCGACAACTGGTCGGCGACATCGCGCCGGCAGCTCATCCGCAGCCTGCGCGAGTGCGCTTCGGCCGCCGAAGACGCGGGCGTCTACCTCGGCCTGGAGTCGCACCAGCTCGTCACCCTGAAGACACCAGAGATCGCGCGCGACGTCCTCGACGCCGTGGACTCGCCGTGGGTGCGGTGCGACCTCGACCCGGCCAACTGGATCACCCTGGAGACGGCCTTCGACACGGGCGCGGCCATCGACCGCATGTTTGATCTTCTCGGCCATCACATCGTCAGCGGGCACGCGAAGGACTCGGTGATCCAGGACCGCCTGACCATCCACATCGACGCCTGCTGTCCCGGGACAGGGACGCTCGACTTCCGGACCTACCTGCGGCGCATGGAGGAGCTGAGCCCCGAGTATCCCCTGATCGTGGAGGGAGCCAGCATGGCGCAGTTGCCCCAGGCGTCAGCGTTCCTGCACCGGACGGCGACAGAGCTGGGAATACAAGTGATGGATGAGTGAGGAGTGAGGGGCGACAATGGCTGAAATCCTGGTTTACCTGAACGGCGATTTCGTGCCGTACTCATCGGCGATACTGCCGGTCGAGGATCGGGCGGTGCAGTTTGGTGACGGTGTCTACGAAGTAGTGCGCTACTACCGGGGGAAGCCGTTCCGGATCCCGCAGCACATGCGCCGGCTGGAGCGGTCGGCGGCCGGGATCGACCTCGCGCTCCCACCGGTGGCGGACCTGGTGGCGGCGATGAACGAGCTCGTCGAGCGCCAGGGTCACCGCGAGGCAACCGTGTATCTCCAGGTGACGCGGGGCGCCCAGCCCCGGACGCACGGGGTACCAGCGGGGCTCCGCCCGACCGTCATCGCCATCGCGCGGCCGGCCGCCAGCGCCCGCCCGCGCCCGACCTACAAAGTCATCACGGTGAGCGACGACCGCTGGGCGCGGTGCTACCTGAAAACCACGATGCTGTTGCCGAATGCGCTGGCCCGCGAGCGGGCGAGACGGCTGGGCGCCGACGACGCCATCTTCGTCCGCGACGGCTTCATCATGGAGGCAACCAGCTCGAACGTCTTCCTGGTGAAGGACGGCCGACTGCTGACGCCGCCGCTGACGAACTACATCCTCGCCGGCATCACCCGCGAGGCACTCCTGGAGATCGTCCCGGGGATTGGGATCGAGTGCTGCACCGATCCGGTCTCCTGGCAGCAACTCTACGAGGCCGACGAGGTGTTCCTGACGGGAACGAATG
>JACPQP010000039.1 GCA_016190465.1 Chloroflexota bacterium | reverse complement strand
CGTGGTCCACCCGCACGGACCGGAATAGACGTGGATCTGCTCGAAGTGATCCCGAAGAATTGGCTGATCCGTGGCATGGGCGCTCCTGGAATGATGATAGCATATCACTTGTACTATCCGACCGGCTGGCCCGACACGGCTGGTTGGTGGCTCGGGGGGCTTGGCCCTGCCGACACGTCGCACCCCCTTGCTTCCACGACAGGTGTCGCCTACACTCGCCGCGAGCGGAAACGGGAGGGCACATAGAGATCGAACAGCCATTGTCGCCGCGTGGGTCCGCACCGAGTGGCCACGGGGTCGTGAGTGGCGCACAGGTGGAGGCCTTCCTTGTCGCCCGCTTTGGTCGCGAGGTCAGTGCGGTCTCGATGATCGGGCAGGGCGAGTGGTCCACGGCCTATGCCTTCCGCTGGCCCGGCGAAAGGCGCGGCGACTACGTCATCCGATTCGGCGCGTTTCCGGAGGACTTCGCGAAGGACCGCCTGGCGGCGCGCTACAGATCCCGCGATCTCCCGATCCCGCAGATCCTCGAGATCGGCGAGGCCTTCGATGGCTCCTACGCCATCTCCGCGCGAGCGTTCGGCGACTACCTGGATGCGCTCGATCTGGCGCAGATGCGCCGGGTGCTTCCATCCCTGTTCGCCGCCCTGGACGCCGCCCGGCTCGTCGACCTCTCGGCGTCGGCGGGGTACGGGGGATGGGGCGCCGACGGGACCGCCCCACACCCGACCTGGCGGGCTGCCCTTCTCGACGTTAGCGAGGATCGACCGACGAGCAGGACGCACGGGTGGGGAGAACGCCTGGCCGCCTCACCGACCGGGGCCGGACCATTCAAGGAAGCATTCGGGTACGTCCAGGCCCTCGTCGACTCCTGTCCCGAGGAGCGCCATCTCATCCACAGCGACCTCCTCAACCGCAACGTCCTGGTGGCAGGCGATCGCCTCACCGCGGTGCTCGACTGGGGATGCTCGCTGTATGGCGACTTCCTCTACGATCTCGCCTGGTTGTCCTTCTGGTCGCCCTGGTATCCGGCCTGGCAGGGCATCGACTTTCGGCGCGAAGCGGCGCGCCACTACGAGTCGATCGGCCTCGACGTGCCCCACTTCGAGGAGCGACTCCGTTGCTATCAGGTACACATCGGACTGCTGGCGCAGGCATACAACGCCTTCCGAGGTCGCTGGGCAGAGCTTGACGCCACGGCCAGGCGAACCCTCGACGTCGCGAGGTCCGGGCGGTGATGATCCCGCGGCGAGGGCCTGATGGTGGCTGCTCTGCGCCCTCGCATTGACGGGCGGCCAGGCCAATGCTACCATCCCCTCAACCAGCGGAGCGGGAGGGGCGGGATGCTCGCCAAGGTGTTGACCTGCGCGATCGTCGGGCTGGACGGCGCGCTGGTCGAGGTCGAGGTCGACATCGGGCTCGGGCTGCCCAACATGACGATCGTCGGCCTGCCCGACGCCGCGGTCCAGGAGGCGCGCGAGCGAGTGCGCTCGGCCGTCAAGAACAGCGGCTGCGAGTTCCCGATGCGCCGGATCACCGTGAACCTGGCGCCCGCCGATCTCAAGAAGGAAGGGCCGGCCTATGATCTCCCCATCGCCGTCGCCCTGCTCATCGCCACGGGCTACGCCCCTCCCCTCGCCGAGCCCGCCCTCTTCCTGGGCGAAGTCGCGCTCGATGGTGCCCTGCGCCACACGAATGGTATCCTGCCGATGGTCTGCGTCGCCCGCGACCACCAGATCTCGACGGTCTTCGTGCCGGCGGTGGACGCTCCCGAGGCGGCGCTGGTCCAGGAGGTGACCGTGCTGCCCGTGACGTCGTTGGGCGAGCTGGTCGAGCACCTGCGAGGAAGCTGTCGCCTGACGCCGCATCCTCCCGTGCTGCCGACGGTCGCCGCCGATTGTCACTTCCCGGTGGACTTCGGCGACGTGCGCGGGCAGGAGCACGTCAAGCGGGCACTCGAGGTGGCTGCCAGCGGTGGACATAATGTTCTGATGGCGGGAGTGCCCGGGGCGGGGAAGACGCTGCTCGCGCGGGCGCTGCCCTCGATCCTCCCGGCGATGACCCCGACCGAGGTGATCGAGGTGACGAAGATCTACTCGGTGAATGGGCTGCTCCCGGCGGACACGCCGCTCATTCGGACTCGACCGTTCCGCTCGCCGCACCACACGATCAGTCACGCTGGACTGGTTGGCGGCGGGCGCTGGCCCCGGCCGGGCGAGATCTCGCTGGCGCACCGGGGAGTGCTCTTCCTGGACGAGGTGCCCGAGTTCGGCCAGTACGTGCTGGAGCTCCTTCGGCAGCCGATCGAGGACGGAGTGGTGACGATCAGCCGCGCCCAGGGCAGCGTGACCTTTCCGGCCAAGTTCATGCTGGTCGGCGCGATGAACCCCTGCCCATGCGGGTTCTACGGCGACACGCAGCGGGCCTGCACCTGCTCTGATGGGATGATCGCCAAGTACCAGAAGCGGCTCTCCGGCCCACTGCTTGACCGCATCGACATCCACGTCGAGGTGCCCCGGGTGGAGTACGAGAAGCTG
>JACPQP010000422.1 GCA_016190465.1 Chloroflexota bacterium | reverse complement strand
TCTCGAGTCACAAGCGTCTGCATACCATAAGCGTACTCCATATCGCCCGAAAGAGCAAGCCAGCCCAAGACTACCCGATTGGAGACCTGAGTAGTTACCTGACGTCTGGTTTTGCGGTCGGAGATTAGCAGGCACGCCACACCCGCGCGCAGCGGGTGACCAGCTCAGGCGGCGGCCACACGCCGGGCCATCTTCGCCTTTTGCTTGCGCTGCGCACGCTGGATCTTCGCGCGAGTCTTCTGGCTCCGTGACATGAACGACTGGTGCCGCTTGTATTCGCTGATGATTCCGTCTTTGGCCACGCCCGCGCGGAACCGCTTCAGCAGTTGCTCGAACGATTCGCCCTGCCGAAGGCTGACATACACCTGTTCCTCACCACCTTTCCGCGAGGTCGACTGACTCACAGAGAGGCGGAGCTGGTACATCCGCAATCGCCACTGTCACCGAGCCTCTCAGACTCGCTCGTCGGAACCTCGTTCGCTGCGACGCTTCTTCCTGACCGGTACACTAGGTATTGTACTGAGCAACCAGGGCAGTGTCAATCGGCGTCAGGCGGCCTGGGGATGCTGGCGCTTCCACCGCTCCAGGAATTGCCCCATCGGCTCGATGCGGCTGATCTCGGTGATCCGCAGGTAGCCGGTGTAGCCCGAGTACTTCTGCCGGCAGTGGGCTTCGTCGCGGCACTCCACGACGTCGTAGCCCACCCGCCCATCGGGCGAGACGAACGAGATGTTGCCCTCGACCCCCGTGATCTCACCACGAGCGATCTTGCCGGTCAACTCGTCGACCCGGTCGCCGATCACTTCGGTCTTGACGAAGAAGTAGGCCACGGAACACCCTCCATTATCAGAATTCAGACTGAAGAACCTGCTCGCGCGTCGCCGGTCCCAACAGCGCGGTCAGCGGTCACGCCTGGCCCGACGTGCGATCGTCGTGTTGCCGGAGGCAGAATCCGTGCCGCTGACGGCTGACGGCTGATTGCCGGCGGCTACTTTGTGCTGATTGCCTAAATGGGGGAAGGTCGTTTCGTCTTGGATGCACGTCGACAGCCCGCGGAGACGCTGCTATGTTATCTCATGAGAGCGTGAAAGAGGGCCAGATCAGGCAATCAGGCACCCGCGTGGAGGGGCCAGTGGCGAACATCACGGTCGGTGAGTTGGCGCGCCTCGCGTTCCCGGCCGAATGCACGCTCGTCGCGGGCGCCGAAGGCCTGGGGCGTGACGTCTCCTGGCCGGCGCTCTTGCGGACTCGGCCACCGGCATTCCAGTCGCTGAAGGGTGGCGAGCTGCTGCTGATCTCCGTCGAGCACCTGCGCCTGCTTGACCCCTCACTCAGCCTCTCTCGTCTCCTCCAGTCGGTCGCGCGTTTGAGTGTCGCCGGAGCCCTCGCCTTTGGGCAGACGGACGAGACGGCCCAAACGTATGCCAATCAGCAGAGCTTGCCGCTCTTTGAGCTGCCGTCGAGCGTGAGTGCCTCCGAGGTGGAGAAGGCGCTCATCCGGGTGATCGTCGAGTATCGGAACGAGCTCCATCAGCGCGCCCAGGATCTCTACCGTCGTCTGATGGAGCTGGCGATTGAGGGTCGGGGTGTTCCGGCCATTGTAAGCGAGCTGGCCAACGCGACCGGCCGCACGACGGTGCTCGAGGACGACACCTTTCACCTCAGCCAGGTGGCGACGCCGGTCGGCTGCAACGCGCCGGCGAACCTCCGAGACGGACTGCTGGCCGACCGGCGCGAAGACATTCTCGCCTGGGTCCGGAGCACCCCGCTGAGCGCATCCGAGCCGCCCGCGGCGGAGTTTCGGCTGGCGCGCGCCAGGCTAGGACGTCTGGTTGCGCCGGTGATCACCCGGCAGGGGATTCGGGGCTACCTGTCACTCCTCGATGGGAATGGGCCGTTTGGCGAGCTTGACCGTGTAGCGATCGTGCGCGGAGCGGCAGCGTGCGCCATCGAGCTGGCTCGCGAGCAGGCCGTCGAGGAGGCCGCCGAGCATGCGCAGAGCACATTCGTCGACGACCTGCTGGCCGGGCGCTTTGACTCGGTCGCCGCGATGCGGGCTCGCGCGCGACGCTTGCGCCTCGACCCCGAGGCGCCCGGTGTCGCCGTCGCGTTTGCCGTTCTCCCCGAGCAGGTTGGCGCGCTCGCCGCCGCGCTGGAACGGGAGATGACGAGTGGCCGGTTGACTCTCTTGACCCGCGTCGTCGACAACCAGGTGGCGGGGCTGCTTCTGCTGCGCCGGGACACGGACGAGCGCGCGCTCCGCACGACCATCGACGAGCTCCATCGTCGCCTCGCGGCGCGTCTGAGTGGTGTCGCCGTGGCGATTGGCGTGGGACGGCCGCGAGACGGGGTCGAGCAGTTCACGGGATCCCACCGCGAGGCGACCGGCGCGCTGCAACTGGGGGCCCAGCTCTTCGGGCCCGCCTCGATCACCTACTTCGCTGATCTCGGTATCTATCGCCTGCTTCTTGCCCTCAAGGACACCGCCGAGCTGCGGACGTTCTACGACGAGACGCTGGGCAGGCTCGCGGAGTACGATCGCCGCTCCGACGGCGAGTTGCTCCGGACGTTGGAAGCCTACTTCAGTTGCCACGCCAGTCCAACCGAAGCGGCGGAACGTCTGCACGTCCACCGCAACACGCTGCTCTATCGCCTCGGCCGCATTCGGGCGATCAGTGGCCTGGACCTGGATGATCCGGAGACTCGGCTCGCGCTTCACCTCGCGCTTCGCGTGCGGCAACTGCTGTTTCCGTCCGCTGAGCCGTCCGGGCGCATCGCCGGCTCGGCCAGTTGATATCCATCGCTTGCTGACCGCTACTCGGTCGAGGGAAGCCGCCGATACCTGCTGCGGTGGAACAGGAGGGCATCGCCTTCGTCGCCGAGGTCCGCCGCCACGACTTCGCCGACGTAGATCGTGTGGTCGCCACCCGGGTAAGCCGCGGCGACGTGGCAGTCGACGTAGGCAAGGCAGCCGGGGATGAGCGGCGACCCGGTCGGGCCGTCCCGACAGTCGATCCCGTGGAAGCGGCTCGTGCCGTCCCACGGGCGGGCGAACAGCTCCGCGAGGGGCTGCTGTCGGTCGCGGAGGATGTTCACCGCGAACGCTCCGGACTCGGCGATCAGTTGATGGGTTCGCGACTTGCGGGCGATGCAGACGAGGACGAGGGGGGGCTCAAGGGATAGAGAGGTGAAGGCGCTCACGGTCATCCCATGGCGGTCGTCGCCGACCCGGACGGTCACGATCGTGACGCCCTTGGCGAAACGTCCCATCACCTGACGGAACTTCGTCGTGTCTACGCTCATCGGGTCCCTCCCGGGACGGGTCGGACGGACCTTACCCCCGGCCGCCGTTCCTGAGCCGGATCCGTTAACGAAGAGGGGGCCGAGGGTGAGGTCGCCCACGGAGTTTCCGCGGCGCCTTGCTCGCCACGCCGCGAGCGCAGCCACCCATTGCCTTCCCACCGTCTTCCTACTACCGCAGCAGTTGACTGCGCGCATCATCCCGAGCCGCGGCCTTGTCATCTTGTCATCGAGGGTGACCTCACCCCCGGGGCCCCTCTCCCTCGCTGCGCGCGGGACCGACGGAGAGGGAGGATGGCGTTGCTCGCTCGGATGCTCCGCTCCTCGGCTCCTGGGCTCCTCGGAATGACAAGGTGCTGCTGTACTGTGAGCGTAACATACCGGTCGGGTGGGCTCAATGAAGGCGACGGCCAGGCGCTCCTGTCTGGAGGTCGAGCACGCACGGATCTTGCGCCAGGTAGAGGTCGCGAGGATCGGTGTTGTGGGTGATCCAGCGACGAAGGAGGACGATGTGACGACGATCTACATCGCGACCGGCGACGCGCTGGCGGTGGTCGGCCGGCAGGATGGCGCCTGGCGCGCGGACTTGCGGCTGGTTGGGCTGCCGACGCAGTGTGTGGCCTCCGATCCGCTTCGGCCGGAGCGGGTGTACTGTGGCACGTTCGGGCGGGGACTGTGGCGCAGCGGCGATGCCGGCACTACCTGGCAACCGGTCGGGGATGGCATCTCGTACGGCGAAGTAATGTCGGTGGCGGTGAGCCGACTCGAGCACGTGGGCGAGTATGGCGTGGTCTGGGCGGGGACCGAGCCCAGCGCGCTGTTTCGCTCGGAGGATGGGGGGCGCACCTGGCAGGAGCGTCCCTCCCTGCGCGCGCTCCCCTCCGCGCCGACCTGGAGCTTCCCGCCCCGCCCCTGGACCAGCCACGTCCGGACGATCGCGCCCGACCCCCTGGTCGCTCAGCGGCTGTTCGTCGGGATCGAGCTTGGTGGCGTGATGCGCAGCCTGGACGCGGGCTTGACCTGGGAGGACCGCAAACCGGGCGCGCAACCGGATGCCCACACTCTGGTCACGCATCGGTTGGCGCCCGGCTGGGTGTACGAGGCGGCGGGCGGCGGCTACGCGGAGAGCAGCGACGGCGGCGACGACTGGCGGGGGTACGATACCGGCCTGGCGTGGCGGTACCTCTGGGGGCTGGCCGTCGACCCCGCCGATCCGGAGACGATGGTCATCTCGGCCTCTCCGGGACCGCGCGAGGCCCACGATACCGCGAGGGCCCAAGCCATGCTCTATCGGCGGACCGCTGGCCAACTGTGGCGACCAGTGCACACCGGCCTCCCCGAGCCGACGGGCACCCGGGCCTACATTCTGGCGACCAACGATGCCGAGCCAGGCGTCTTCTACGCGGCTCCCCACGAGGGCATCCTGTATCGGTCGGTGGACGCGGGGCTCACCTGGGAGCGGCTCGAGGCCGCCTGGCCCGCCGGGTATCGGGCGCGTGAGGCGGCGGGGCTGGTGGTGGTGGAGAGCGGCTAACCGGGATTGCCTCTTCGGCGACTTGGCCATCGCCTACTCCACTTCCCGAGACGTGCTGATGGATTCGGTAGGCATCACCGCTGTTGGGAGATACGCCGCGGTCAGCTCCTTCGACCAGCCCGGCCTCGCCGTCCCACTGCTCGCTCGTATACCGGAACGGCTGTTCCCCACTCCCCTCCGTCCGCGTCGGCACGCCGAACTCGTCAGTGTCGTAGGCTCGCCCCACCTGCGCCGCAGCATTCGTCATCGCTCGCACTGAGCCCAGCCCATCGGTGTGGTACACCTCGACGTTGCCACTGGTGTCGACCGCGTAGGCGAGCCCCAGGCCGTACACGTACTTGCGGCTGCC
>JACPQP010000421.1 GCA_016190465.1 Chloroflexota bacterium | reverse complement strand
GTCTGACGCATCTTGGCTTTCCCTCCTCAACCAATGTAAACGCAGCATAGCGAGTGTGAGCGGTGATGTCCCGACCGATCGGCCAGAATCGGCCAGAATCGGCCACCCGATCACCCCTCGCTCGCACGGCGCGCGCCCTCACCCGCAAGGACCCATTTGCTCGAGCCCGCACCCGAGCTCAACGGCGCCGTGGTGTCCGTGTGGAGCAGCAGGCTACCGAGACTGGCGTGAGCCGCACGCATCAGGTCGGCAACGCTGAGGCCGCCGTGGCGCCGGATCTCCAGGAACTCACCGGTGACGAGGATGTTATCCTCCTCAGTGGCGGCGCTGACGATGATGACGGGGACATCGCGCAGCGCCGGGTCGGCGTGCCAGGTCCGGAGGAAGTCGTGGCCGTCCATTCCCGGCATCAGCAGATCGAGCAGAACCAGGTCGGGCCGTCCGTTCCTCGCCAGCGACAGGCCCTGCTCGACGCTCGTCGCCATCTGCACGCGGCAGCGCGGTGCGATCGTGTGCAGCATTCGGCCCAGCAACACCACCATGTCGGTGTCGTCGTCGACGATCAGCGGACGGCGGGGCCGCAGCTTCAACCGGCGGAGAGTGTCGCGGAGCGTGTTGACCGCAATCGGTTTGGTGAGGAATGCCGCGGCGCCCAGATCGTGCCCGATACGGCCGACCGTTCGGATGGCGCAGCGCAACAGCGGTACCCCGGGGAGACGGCCCAGCGCGGTTCGGACGATCTCCGCGTCGGCCGTGACCTCGGGATGAGGGACGACGACGGCGCTGATCGCTCCACTCCTCGCCAGTTGCGCGGCCTTACCCGGCGTGGTCGCCACCACGATGCGATACCCATCGAGATAGCGTTGGAAGATCTTCGCTGCCTCCTCGTCGCGATCGAGCACGAGGAGCGTGCGCTCGCCACGATTGCCCGAGTGGAGGCTCTCGAGTCGGCTCCAGTTGGGCTCGGCGGCCAGCGCGGCGACGTTCTCGATCACCGGCAGGCTGAACGAGAACGTCGTTCCCCGGCCCGGCTCGCTCGAAACCCACATCGTGCCGGCGTGCATCTCGACGAATCGCTTGCTGACGGTCAGGCCGAGACCAAAGCCGGCGCGGCGGTGAGGTCGGGCGACGGGTCGATATCGCTCGAACACGTGTGGCAGGTCTTCCGGACGGATACCCACCCCGGTGTCCGCGACTGAAACGACGATCTCCTGACCGTCCTGGTGCGCCGACACGTGTGCGCCACCCTCGTCGGTGTAGCGCACGGCGTTGGTCAGGAGGTTGATCAGAACCTGGCGGATGCGGGTCGGGTCGACGTACACGGGCGGCAAGCCTGACGGCAGATCGATAGTCAGGTCCAAACCGGCTTTGACATACAGGCTCTTGACCGTCACAACTGCCTCCTGCACGATGCGGGGCAGGGCTGACCACTGCTTGTGGAGCGCCAGCCGGTGGGCGTCGAGCTGGCCCAGGTCCAGCACATCGTCGACGAGGTCGGACAGGTGGCAGGCGTTGCGATAGATGGCCTCGACGTCCGCACGAAAACGAGCTGGAATCTCCTCGCTGCCGTCGGCAGCGGCCTCGCTGACGATCATCTCGCTGAAGCCGACGATCAGGTTCAGCGGCGTCCGGAGCTCGTGGCTGATGGTGGTGGCGAGCTCGTCCTTCACCCGGCGCGCCTCTTCGGCGGCACGCCGGGCGTTCGCCAGCGCCACGTTCGCCTGCTCCAGACGCTCACACGCCTCGGCCAGGCTCTTCGACATCTGGGCCAGCTCCGCCTGCCGCTCCCGGACCTCCTCCGTCTTGCGGCGCTCTTCTCGGTAGCTGGCCCAGGCCCAGTCGAGTGCTGTCCGCATCGGACGATAGGCGAGCCAGGCCAGGCCGGCGCTGGCGCCGATGAGCAGGAGGGCGGCGATGACGTCGAGATCGGAGAGTGGCAAACGGGCGAGAGTGGCGAGGGTCAGGACAAGCGCGCTCGCGCCCAGCGCGGTCAGACCCATCGCCCGGTACCCGACCAGCAGTGGCGCGACGAAGACGACGAGTGGCAGCGCGAAGAGCACCTGGGGCACGGAATAGAGCATCGCGGTGATGGAAATCGTGGCAAGCAGACCAACGATCAGCGTCGCCATCGCCCCGGTGTAGGAGCGGTCCAGGAGGCGCCACGCGCCGACGGCCAGGCTGCCCAGCGCGATGGGGATCAAGAGGGCGCGGAGATTGCCCGTATCCACCGTCATGCCGATACAGAGTGCGCCGAAGGCGGCGACTGCCAGCCCACCAGCGATCCACTTGAGCGACTCTGCCCGCAGGTCTTTCAGGTCGTCGTCCATGGGGTGACGACCTGCCGCAACATGACCGATCATTCGCTGATCTCCTCTTGCTCCACCCCACCAAGTGAGTTGCGGAAAGTCCTTAACGGCTCCGGGAAGGTCCAGGAAGGGCCGCCGCCCGTCCTGGCGGGGTTTGGGG
>JACPQP010000412.1 GCA_016190465.1 Chloroflexota bacterium | reverse complement strand
TCCCCGAGGAGAAGGTGCCGGGCGACACAGTGATCGGTGGCTCAATCAACCAAACTGGCACGCTGCTCGTCCGGGTGACCAAGGTTGGTGCGGAGAGCTTCCTCCAGCAGGTCGCGCGGCAGGTCGAGGAGGCGCGGGCGCTCAAGCCCGGCCTCCTGGCGCTGGTCGATCGCGTCCTCCAGGTCTACGTGCCGGGCGTGCTCGGCTTCGCCGGTGCTGCGTTCCTGATCTGGACCCTCGGCGCCTGGCTGGTGGTCGGGCGCCCGGACTGGACCCGAGCGGTCTTCGCCGCCCTGGCGGTGCTGGTGATGGGCTACCCCTGTGCCCTGGGGATGGCCACGCCGTTGGCGATGATCCGGGGCGGGGGAATGGCCGCCGAGCGGGGTATCCTGATGCGTTCGGCCGAGGCGTTCCAGGCGTTCAAGGACGTCAAGAAGGTCGTGCTCGACAAGACCGGAACGATCACCCGTGGGGAGCCGGCGGTCGTCGCGGTGACCACGCTGGCCGGGCGGTGGCCGCACGGGCCGGGCGACGTGCTGCGCCTGGCCGCCGCCGCCGAGCGCCTCTCCGAGCATCCGCTGGCGCGGGCGGTGGTGGCCGCGGCCGAGGCTCAGGGGGAAGCGAACGGCCGTGCGTCCTTACTGACGGTCCTGCCGGCCACCGACTTCCGGGCCACTCCGGGCGGGGGCGTGTCAGCCACGGTCGAGGGGCACCACCTCGTGGTGGGCAGCCCGCGGCTCCTGGCGGACGGGGGGATCGACCTCGAGCCGGCCCGCCAGCAGCTCGAGACGATGCAGGCGACAGGCAATACGGTAGTGCTCCTGGCCGTCGATGGGCAGGTCGCGGGGCTGATCGCGATCGCCGACCAGCTCAAGCCTGACGCACGCGAGGCGATCCAGCGCCTGCGGGCGGCGGGGCTGGAACCGGTGATGCTGACCGGCGACAACGCCCGCACCGCCCGGGCGGTGGCCCAGCAGGTCGGCATCACCGAGTACCGCGCCGAGGTGCTGCCGCGGGACAAGGCGGCGGCCGTGCGGGATCTCCAGCGGCAGGGCTATCGGGTGGCGATGGTTGGGGATGGGATCAACGACGCGCCAGCCTTGATGCAGGCCGACGTGGGCATCGCCATTGGGGCCGGCACCGACATCGCCATCGAGTCCGCCGACATCGTGCTCGTCGGCGAGCGGCTGGCCGCGGTCGCCGATGCCTACCACATCGCCCGGGCCTCCTACCGCAAGACGGTGCAGAACCTCTCGCTCGCTTTCGCCTTCAATGGCATCGGGGTGCCCCTCGCCGTGACGGGCCTGGTGCATCCGGTGTGGGCGATGGTCGCGATGGCGGCAAGCGTCAGCACGGTGCTCACCAACTCCTTTGCCGGTCGGCTGCTGCCCAGAGCCCGCCGCGCTCGGGTGACCCGGCTCACCCTCGCGATCGCCAATATGCACTGCGAGCACTGCCTTGCCTCGATCAGGAAGGCGGCCAGCAAGCTGGATGGCGTGGAGGAAGTCACTGGCGATCCTGCCCGGCAGATCGTCACAGTGACCTACCACGAATGGGTGGCGGACCCGGATGGCATCCGCGAGGCGATCGTCGAGGCTGGGTTCAAGCTCGTGGGGTACTCGCGTGAGCGCCGGGGCGAGGAAAACGGGCGCCGGGGAATCTTGTGAAGGGGAAGAGCTCGTGGTACGGAACCTGATCGTCGCCGGGCTGGTCGTTGTCCTCATGGCCGGGTTTGCGCTGGCCTCTACCTACCTGACGCCGCCGCTGACCCCGCCGGTCAAGGGCTACGCGGAAGGACAGGAGATCGAGTTCATCCACACCGAGGCGTCCGATCCCACGGTCGCCAGGAAGCTCACCGACATGAAGGGCAAGCTGGTCCTGACCGTTCCGGCGCTCGCCCGGGCGCCCGAGGCGATGCTGGCGAACGTCTACGTGTTCACCAACGGCGTCAAAGGGGGCGGGCCGCTGGGCTTCCAGCCGGACGTCTTCGACAACCCGCCCGGCACGGACGGGTATCGTCCGCTGCGCGCCCTCCACCTGGTGACCTGGAAGAACGAGTCGTCCGCGCGCGAGCTGAAGTCCGTGGCCGAGGTGCAGGCCGCCGAGACCGGGGGCGAGGTGACGATCGAGCGGCCCGGCGTGGTAATCAACATGCCGCTGCTCACCTGGCCAGGCGGACGACGGTAGCCTCCTTCCAGCTTGCTCGGCGTGTCGCCCCGAACTCTCCCCCCTCTCCGCGTCGGACCCGGCTCAGGAACGGCGGCCAGGGGGTGAGGTCCGTCGCCCCGTCGCCGCTCGGACGTCAGCAGTAAGCAGCCAGTACCCGGCCAGCGCCATCAGCGCGAAGTAGCCGTAATCCAGCTTCAGGCCGCCGAGCGCGATGAGCGTGAGGCCGCAGGCTGTTGTCCGGCGAGCGTCGGCTGAACGCCCGAGCGTGACCAGCGTGTAGGTGAAGAGGCCTGCGGTGAGGGCGTAGATCACCGTCGGCAGATACAGGGTAAAGCCGAAGTTCCACATCGTCGCCAGCGCGAAGATCGAGGGTTGGAGCGTTCGGCCGACCGCGACCAGGGAACCGGCCGCCAGGCCCGCGATGGCCGGTCCCCACTGGAACCCGGGTCGGACGATCGACAGCACGCCGATCACCGCCACGGTCGCCAGCCCCTCGGCGGCGAAAAACGGGGCGGTGGCCCCGGGCAGGTCGAGCCCGAGCGCGCGGGCCGGCTGGGCGATCGCGTGGTAGAGGGCAGCGAAGTCGGTCACCAGGATCGTGGCCGCGCCCAGCCGCGCGAGCCCACGGAGCGGGCTGGCAGCAAGGATCAACGACAGGGCCAGCGCCGTGAGCGCCAGCACTCCCACTGCGGCCAGCAGACTGGCCGCCGGCACCAGCACCAGGTATGCCTGGAGGCCGGCGGTGGTCAGCGCAACCAGACCGGCAAGCCGTCCGATCGGCTGATCGCCGACGAATGCTTTCGCTGCCAGCAGCAGGATCGTCGTCACCGCGAGCAGCGTGACGAGATTGGCCGCGGCCGTGCCGACCAGTTGCATCCCCCGATACACGTCCGCTAGCCACTCGGCGCGCGGGAGGAAGGGACCCGCCCGCATCAGCGTCCGCAGCAGCAGCACCTCAGCGAACGCGGCCAGCGCCAGCGGCAGCGCCAGTTGCTGGGATAGGGCAGTCATTCGCGTACTGCTCCCGCGGCCAGCTCGCCCCGTTCGGTCTGGACAAGCGTCAGGGCCAGGGCCATCACTGCCGGATAGAAGGCGAGGCGGGCATTCGCCTTCAGCCGCGCGACGAACTCCGGGAGCCAGCCCGCCAGGTGCGTCGCGACGAACCGCTCGCGGGCCTCCCGACAGATCGCGGCCGGCTCGAGCTGGCCGGCCTCCCATGCGTAGGCTTCCTTGGCGCAGAGCGCACCGACGAACTCAAGCTCGACACCCAGGTGGTCGAGCCGCTCGGGGTGGTCCTGGAGAGATGCGCAGCCCGAACGCGGCGTAGTACGCGGCCACCTCCTCCAGCTCGCGCATCCGACCAAAGGCGAAGTCCCGGCCGTAGCTCGTCTCGTAGGGCGCCGCCTGCACCTGTCGGGCGAAGAGGCAGGTGTGCTCCTCGGGAAGCCCGGGCGAGCTGTCGCGCAGCATGGCGATCGCCTGCTTGAGCTGGTCCAGCGCCGCTTCCAGCGACCCCACCTCGTCGAGCGCGCCCACTGCTGCGCCCAGCACCTCGACGAAGCGGTTGGACCACAGCTCCGCGAGCCGGCGATCGGTGGGGTAGGCTAGCGCCTGCGCCAGGTGCAGGTACACCGTGGCCCGCGCCAGAAGGGCCACGGTGTCCGGCGCTGGCGTGGTGGTCATCGTGCCCTCCGCCGGATCACGGCGGCCAGCGCCCCGGTGAACGCCAACGCCACCAGCAGCGCCGCAATCCCGGCGTAGCCCGCGAACGACTGGCTCTCCCCCACCCGCGCTTACGCCTGCCCGAAAGACACGCCCTGCGTCCCGACCGCGAACGTCACAAAGGTGGACGTCTGCTTGCGCGAGCCGACCTCCTTGTTCGCGCCGTTCCAGATGGCCACCGCCACCGACGCGTTCTTGCCGCTGGCGAACTTCGGCGCCTCGGCGTCCGGGACCTCCAGCGCGCGGGTCAGCACCACCCGCCAGGTGCCATCGGACCAGACCCCCTGGCCGGCCACGCTCTGGCCGTCCTTGTGAGTGGCGGTTCCGAAGCCCGCCGCCTTCAGCTCCTCGACCGGGCTCTGGCGGGTCATCTGGGAGAGCGGGTTGCCCACGACCTGGCCGACGAGGTACGCCCGAGCCGCCTCGCTCGCGAAGTCCGTCGTCACGTTGAAGGGGGCAAAAACTTTCTGATACCTACTTACCAGCTCGGCGTCATCCCCGCCGATGAGGTGCTGGGCGGCGGGGTTCGCCACGATGATCTGAAGTTTGTCGTCCACAGCGATCATCCCGTCGGCCGTCCGGGCAAAGAGGTCAAGCTGGGCCGGGACCGGGGGGTGGGTCGTCGCCGGGTCGCTCTCTGGCACCACCACGGCCGGTGCGCTGGCCGCCTTGTCTACACCGGGGTATAGGGGGCCACCGTGACCCGGCCTATGATCTGGTCGCTCGCGCCGTGGCCCGCGGCATGGGGCAATGGAGCGCTCGACCGTGTGAATTGTGTGCACGCTTCAATCCCCACCCGGTCTTCGGACCGGGTGCAACCGGCGCCGGCAGACCGGCTTCCGGTGTGTAGCCGAACTCGCGAACGGCGGGCGGATCGTGGGGATAGGAATGAGCCCCACCGTTTAGAGGTTAGAGGTTCGTCGGGGACACTGCCACGCCCCTTCGGGTAGTCCTGGGATAGCTCGCGCAGCGGACCAGATCCCTCCCCATGCGGGTAGTGAAGACACTGCCCGATGTCAGGTAGTCCCCTACTACGGCGTTGTCGGGCACAGTACGTCGCCTATCTGCCTGGCGCCGCCGGGACCGGCCCGGCCGGAGTTCGCCGAGCCGCCAGCACCAGCCAGGCCACCCGACCCGCCTTCACGGCCACCATCGCCAGCACGGTCGCCAGCGCCACCAGGCCCACCCGGGTGAGCGACGAGGCCAGCTCGGGCGCTGTCGGGGCGAGCCACTGGCTCAGGATCACCGCGCCGGCGCCGAGGTTCGCCAGGGTCAGTTGCACCTCGCGCTGGCCGTGGAGGACCGCCCGGAGGCGTGGGCGCAATGGCTCGGCCAGGGGAGGCAGCGGCCCGGCGGGAAGCGCCGCGGTGACGGCGAAGAGGTGTGTCCAGGCGCCGAGGATGGTCTGGCCGATGAAGCCGACGAAGCCGGTAGCGGCGACTGCGCCGACCCAGGCTCCCGCCGCCGTGACGCCGGCCACCAATAGACCTCCGGCGATGAGCCCGCCGACCGTCATCGCCACCAGCCAGAAGGTCGCGGCCAGCAGGTGGCCGGCCGCGAGCGAGAGTGGTCCAGCGTGGGCCCGCCATTGCCGGACGATGCTGGCGCTATAGACGAGTACGCCGATGGCCTGGATCAGCGTGCCGATGCCGACGATCGCCGGCGAGCCAACGAGCCAGCCGAGCACGATCAGCGCCGTGCCACCGGCCAGCGGCGCGTACTCGGCCCACGGTGGATTGGGCCGACCGGCCGGCACCCCGAGCACCGAGCCGAAGAAGAGCCGCATCGTCCCGATGATCGTCAGCGTGATCCAGCCGACCAGGTTCAGGTGAAGGTGAGCCAGCCGGACGTGGCTGCGCGGCAGCCCGGTGGCGAAGGAGTCGCTCAGGCCCGTGAGCATCAGGATTCCGAGCGTGGCGCCCACCAGCAGAAAGCCGAGCGCCGTCTCGTAGTAGAGGATCGTCGCGTCTGGGCGGACGAGCGAGCGCCGGCGAAGCAGACGGAGGGTGACCAGAGTCAGCGCCACGGCTCCAAGAACGGCGAAGCCACCGGCCACGCTGAGCCCGGTCCGGCCGGTAAGCGCGCCGCCGGCCAGACCGAGCGCGCCAGCGTTGACGAGCACCCACTGGGCCCGCATCAGCCATCCGGGCGGTGGCGCGGTCATTAACAGGGTCACCCCGAAGAACGTCATCGACCCGATGATCAGTTGGGTCGCCCCGCCGACGAACACCAGGTGGATGACCGGCCAGCGCCAGCCAGCGAGATCCGGTAGCACGGGCACGTTGGCGGTCCGCGCCACCTCGAGGCCGGCGGCCACCAGCAGAAAGAGCGTCGCGCTGGCGAAAAACGGGGCGACGGAGTGCCCCCGCCCCGTTGGGCGGTACGAGCGGCCGCGATGGGCCGGCGGACGAGCGGAGAGGTTGATCGGTCTCATGGCATCACACTCGGTTGGAATACGCACGACGGATCCTCGGCCAGGTAGTCGCCGGTCAGCGCGTAGGCGCGGGCTCGACTTCCGCCGCAGACACCCCGGAACGGGCATCGTCCGCAGCGCCCCTTCAGCAGCGTGCGGTCGCGCAGCGCGTGGAACAGCGGCGACTCGCGGTACAGCTCGACCAGCGATCGCTCACGGATGTTGCCGGCGGACAACTGGAGGAAGCCGCTGGGGCAGACGTCACCCCGGTGCGACACGAAGCAGAAGCCGTCGCCGTCGTTGACACCCCGCTCCTGCGGCGCGCGCCCCTCCCGGAAAGCATAGCCGGCGCCGGTGGCCTCCCAGCGCGGCGGCTCGCCACCGGCGCCGGTCCGGTGCCGCTGGCGCATCGCCTGGATGACGACGCGCCGGTAGTGCGGCGCCGCCGTCGTCCGGACGCGGTAGGGCGCGGACTGGCCGTGGGCGTGGAGCCAGTGGAGCACGCGCTCGTGCTCGACGGCCGAGACCATGTCGGCGACCTGCCCGCGCCCGGTGGGGACCAGGAAGAACACGCTCCAGACGGTCGCCCCGGCGGCGGTAACCACTTCGGCGATGGCCTGCAGCGTGTCGACGTTGTACCGGCAGACTGTCGTCCCGACCTGGAGCGGCAGCCCCAGGTCGGTGATGTCGTGGAGGATCTCCCGCGTGCGCTCGAACGACCCGGCCACGCCCCGAAAGGCGTCGTGGGCCTCGGGCGTGGCGCCGTCGAGGCTGACGTGGATCATCGAGACGCCGATGTCCTTGAACCGCTGGAGCGCCGGCCGGGTGACCAGACGCGTGGCGCTCGGCGAGAGGGCAGTCCGCAGACCCTGGCCGACGGCGTAGGCCGCGAGGTCGTGGATGTCGCGGCGCATCAGCGGGTCCCCACCGGTCAGGACCAGGATCGGCCGGCCGATCTCGACGACCTGATCGATCAGTCGTTTGCCCTCCTCGGTCGTCAGCTCGCCAGGGTCACGGCGTGGCTGCGCCTCGGCCCGACAGTGGACGCAGGCGAGCGCGCAAGCCCGCGTCACCTCCCAGGCGAGGGTGAAGGGCATCTGATTGAAGTCGACGTCGAAGTAGCGAGAACCTCCGGTCACTGCGGGAGAAGAGGGGGAACCCCTCACCCCCTGCCCCCTCTCCTGCAGCGCGGGAGAGGGGGAATC
>JACPQP010000409.1 GCA_016190465.1 Chloroflexota bacterium | reverse complement strand
GCCCCGCCCCGGGGGAAACAAGGGTTATTGGGGGGACACCCCCAAACCCCCGCCCTGACGGGGCTCTAACTCGGCGCGCACCAGCTTCAGGGGGATCGTGCCGCGAGAGAGCAACCGATCGTGAAACTGCTTCAGCGGCAGCTTCAGGTCGTCGCGCAGGCGGAGAATCTCCAGCTTGCCCACCAGGTAGCTCATCGGCTGGGTCGGCGTCATCGCGTAGCGCCAGACCTCGGCACGCGCGGCTCGCTCGGTAAGCCCGACCTGATCCGTCAGCAGGTGGATCGCCTCGTCCAGCGGCATATGATCTGCGTGGAGCCCGACGTCGATCAAGATGCGCGCCGCGCGCCACAGTTGGTTTTTCAGGAGCATGAGGCGGAAGAGTCGGGGATCTCGCCCCTCGAAATGGGCGGGAACGTATCCCTGTTCGCCCATCAGTTGCTCACAGTAGAGCGCCCAGCCCTCGGCAAAGAGGTTACTGGCGACGTGCTTTCGAACGGAGGAGCTGACGCTGCTCGAGGAGACGAGCTGAAGGTGGTGGCCCGGATAGGCTTCGTGGAGCGCAATCGCCGGGATGTTCGCATAGCAGTGCTCGCGAAGCTGGATCCGTTGAAGCTCGGCTGGCTGGCTCGTGTCGATCGGCGTCACCCAGAACTGTCCCTTCTGTGACGTCTCGAACGGGGCGGGCGGCAGGTAGGCGGCGTACGGCAGGGTGGCGCGCGCGAAGGGCGGCGTCTCGACTACCTCGAGCACCTCGCTCGGCGGGATGGTCACCAGGTCACGCTCGGCGATGAAGGCCCGCAGACGCACTAACTCGTCCCGATACGCCGGAATGAGATCCTCGGGGGCGGGATGGTCAGCCCGGGCCTCGTCGACGAGCTCGGCCCAGGTCCGGCCAGGGTCGACAGCGCGCGCTAGCCGTTCGAGCGCCAGGCGCGTGTCGTCGAAGGCGCGACGCCCAACCCCCCGCAGCTCATCGGCAGAGAGGTCGAGCATATGCTCGATCTGAAGCTTCTCCTCGAAGGCGGCCCGGCCGATGGCGAATGTACCGCCCGACCGGGGGAGCAGGTCGGTCTTGAGGAAGTCCAGGTAGTTGGTCATCGCGGCTATCGCGCCACCGTTCGTGGCCAACACGTCGGGCGCCTGCGCTGGCGACTGGCTGGCGAACGCCGGGATGGCGCGGTTCAGGAACTCCACCGCACCCTCGGCTGTCTCGATGGCGACTTCGGTGAAGCCCGCCGGCGGGTTCTCCAGGTTGGCCTCAGCCTGCTGGAGGACCGGGCCGATCGCCCGCAAGCGTCCATCCAGCGAGCGCATCCGGACGTCGACCGGCGCGAAATCGCGGGTCACGAGCGCGAGCAGCCCGTAGAGCGGCAACTCGACGTAGAAGTTCGGGTTGCGGCGCCATTCGGCCAGCGTCTCATAGGTCTGGATCGTCAGGCGGGCATGGGCGGCGACGAGCACGCGGTCGATCCGCAGTGGCGGTGGGAGCTGTTGATCGTCGAGGCGGTCGAGCTGCTGAAGCGCCGCTTTCACCGAGGCGAGGTAGTCGTGGAACGTCGTGGGAGAGAGATCGCCCAGCCGGTCGTCATACTGGTGGATCCCCAGCAGCGTCGCGGTGACGGGCATGAAGCGATACGACTCTTCGAAGTAGTCGCGGGCCAGCCGCTCAAACGTCTCCACCGCAGTCATCGTCGCCTCCCTCGAACAGCGTCCGCCCATCGATCGCCTTGTTTGCCAGTTGGTCCGCGGCGGCGTTCTGTTCCCGAGGGACGTGACGGATGCGCATCTCCCGGAACCGGCCGAGCAGCTCGCGCACGCGTTCGTACAGCGGCGCGAGCTGCGGGCTGCGGACCCGATACGTCCCCTGCAATTGTCTCACCAGCAACTCGCTGTCGAGCCGGAGGTCGACGGCATCTGCCCCCGCGTCCAGCGCCGCCTTCAGCGCGAGAATGAGCGCCACGTACTCCGCCTGGTTGTTCGTCGCGATGCCGAGATAGTGGGAGACCTCGCGGACGACCGCTCCCCCTGGTGAACGCAGCACCGCACCGGCGCCGGCGGGGCCGGGGTTACCGCGAGAGGCGCCGTCGGTCTGCACGATCAGCCACCGCTGGGGCTGACTGCTCATCGAACGCTGACGAGGATGCGGCCACACGTCGGACAGCGGGTCAACCCGCGACCGAGGCGCACCTGGTTGACGATTGACACGGGCAACGCCAGACGACAGCCGAGGCAGGTATTGCGTTCGACCCGCGCAACCGCCACACCGCGCCGGTTCCGCCGGAGGTCCTCGTAAATGGCCAGGGTGGCGGCCCCAAGTTGCGCGGCGAGCTGGCTCCGCTGCTGCTCGAGGTCGGCGGCCTGCGAGCGGAGGGCGTCGCGGCGGGTGACCAACTCGGACTGGCTCGTTTCCCATGCGCGGGTAAGGCGGGCAAGCTCCACCTCAGCCGTGGCCTCCGCTGCCCTGGTCTGCTCGATCCGCTCCATCTGCGCGAGTAGCCGATCCTCGGCCCCGGCGCGCTGGTGCTTTGTCCCCTCGACGCTGCGCTGGAGGTCGTCAAGCTCCTTGGGGCTGCGGATCTGGCCGCCGTAGAGCTTCTTCTCGTCGTCGGCGATGCGCTGAGTGTGCTGCTGAATCTGGAGCTCGAGGTCGAGCGCCGCCGTCTGCTCCTCGGTAAGCTGTCGCCGAAGCTGGTCCAGGGCGGGCCGGGCGGCAGCAACCTCCGCGCTCTCGCCAAGCTGGCCGAGCACCTGCTCCAGCTCGGCGCGGGCGCGGTCCAGCGCCGTGTCGACCGCCTGCAAGCCGTCGAGGACCCGTAGTTCGCTCATCCCGCGAGCCTCCCAGGGGGAGATGGTGATGATCGGGACGCGAGCGCGTGGGCTCACTCTCATTCCCTCTGTCACCGACTATAGCACGGCGAAAACGGCCGGCGCAATCTGCCAGCCTTGCCACTCGGTCTCAGGCCCCTCCCTTCACCGCGATCTTGATGGCGTCCCGGCCGTCCAACCGGTAGCTCCCCGACAGGGCGTCGAAGCCATCCGCTACCCGCTCCAGCGGCAGGACGTGGCTGATCATCCGGGCGAACGGGAACTCGTTCTTCTCCAGGACCGGCAGACCCCGGACGAAGTGCTCATAGGTGCTGCCCCAGATGGCCTCCAACCGAAGGTTCTTTCGCATCAGCAACTGGTTCGGGTTGAGGTCCAACGAGCCCACGTCGACGAACTGGCCCATCTCGACGAAGGTGCCGCTGTAGCGGAGGTAGCCCAGCCCTTCGGGAATGGCCGGAAGGAACCCCGCGCACTCGAACACCACATCGGCGCCCGCGCCGCGCGGCGTCTGCTCGCGCACCAGCTTCGTGCGCTCGGCCGGGTCTCGCACCTGCGCGATGTCGATGACCACGTCGGCGCCCATCTCCCGGGCCAGCTCAAGGCGTCCGGCCGGCCCGCCGACCACGATCAGTCGTCCCGCGCCGCTCACCTTCGCGCAGACGAGCGTCACCAGACCGATCGCCCCCGATCCCTGGATGACCACCGTCTCGCCAAACTGCACGCGAGCACGCATCGCCGCGTGCACGCCGATCGTGAACGGCTCGATCAGCACGGCCACTTCCGGAGGCAAGGTGGTGCGCAGAACGCACGTCGGCGGCTGCCCGAGGTACGTGTAGTCGGCGAAGCCACCCCGGAAGTGCGGCACGGCGTCGGCCGACCAGAACCCGTACGCGCCCGACGCCGTGCCCGGGGCGAAGACCACCCGGTCCCCAACCCTTAGCGGCTTCCCCAGGTAGTCCGTCTCGACGCCTTCGCCCAGCTCTTCGACGATCCCCACGTTCTCGTGCCCCAGGAGGATGTCCCCCTGAAGCCGCTGAAACTGCCAGTTGTGCAGGTCTGTGCCGCAGATGCCCGCCAGCTCCTGTCGCAGCAGGATCGTTCCGGGCGCCGGCTCCGGCACCGGGTACTCCCGCATCTCGAATCGCTGCCCGACCATCACGGCCGCACGACCGATCCGACTCATCGTGTGTCTCCTTCTTTCCCTCTTGCTTTCCTTCTTGTCAGTGCGCGATCAAGATACGCATCTGGCGTTGGTGTCCCCCGCCTCGCCGGGAAAGAGACCTTCTGGCGCCCTCACCCCCGGCCCCTCTCTTCACAGGGGGAGGTATCGGCGGGGGTGGGGTGCTCGGCGGCTGAAGCCGCGAGCTACCTTTACGAAGCCCGCCTTCGCGGGCTACGGAAGTCGGCGCAGGCCGACTTCGTAACGGTAGCCCGCGACTTTAGTCGCCGGGCACCCGCGCGCCGCCGCGATACCCTCTCCCCGTGGGAGAGGGGCCGGGGGTGAGGGCGGCGTCCCGTGCAACTGACGAACAGTATTGTACCTGAATGACCCCTTGACGAGTACCTGGTCGATAGCCTACTGTAAGGGCAATCTGAGGGAAGGCCACGCCCGGCGGCGTGGTATGGCCGACAGCGTGGCGTGGCCGGAATCACGGAGGGAAGCACCGATGAGTGGCGTAGCAGTGGAAGACCCGAAGAGCCTCCTCGGGAGCGCGCGGCCGGCATCGTTCCTGAACGATCCGGGGCTCGAGGACACGGGCGTCGGGGGCGCGCCCGATGGCCTGGGGGAGGGCGCGTGGGAGCCACGGATCGCGCGGCTGATGCGGCGGCTGGCCGAGCGGACGCACGCGCCGCACCGGATCGAGGGGAACCTCTCGATCATGGACGATCCGGGCGTCCTCGCGGAGCCGCCGGTTGTCCGGCGGGCGATGGCGTTCGCGCTCGTCCTGCGCCAGATGCCCATCTTCATCCAGGACGACGAGCTCCTCGTGGGGGGGCGAACCGTCTACGGCCCGAAGATTGGTCCGCACCGGACGCTGGCCGCGGACAGCGGCGAGCGCGCGAGTATTTCCTACTTCCCGACCTACGCGACCGCGGAGGAAGAGCAGGCCGCCGGCCTCCGCGCCGGCGCCGCCTCGAACCACACCGCGGTCGGCTATGGCCGCGTCTTGACGCTCGGCCTTGGCGGCCTCGCCGCGTATGCCGACCGTCGGCGGGGGGAGATCCTGGCCGGCGCAGGCGACGGGGCGACCGGGCCCGGATGCTCGCGCATAGACGCGAAGGCGCCAAGGGGAGCCGGGGACGCGGCTTCGCCCCGTCTCCCCGTCGCCCCGTCGCCCGAACCCTTCCCCCTCTCCGCGTCGGATCCGGCTCAGGAACGGGGGCCAGGAGGTGAGGTCCGGCCCCCCCTCGCCGACCGGGTCGCCTTCCTGCGGGCGGCGCGGATCACCCTCGACGCGGTCGCGGATCTGGCCCGCCGCTACGCCGACCTGGCCCGGGAGATGGCCCGCGCCGAGACCCGGCCTCCGCGCCGCTCCGAGCTCGAGATGATCGCCCGCAACTGCGAGCGACTCGCCACGGAGCCGCCGGCCAGCTTCTGGCAGGCGCTCCAGCTCTTCCTCTTCGTCCGGGTCGCCTCGATGGTCGAGAGCTACGCCTGCATGCCACTGGGCCGCTTCGACCAGTACCTTGCCCCGTTCCTCCTGGCCGACCTGGCGCGCGGGGTGATCGACCGGCGCGAGGCCCGCGAGCTGTTGGAGTGCCTCTGGATCAAGCTGAACGAGGAGGTTGACCTCAGCTCGCCTGACGACTGCCTCCGGATCATGCTCTCTGGCCAGACGCCCGACGGCCGGGATGCCACCAACGAGCTGAGCGACCTCAGTCTGGAGGTCGCCATCCGGCTGCGGCTGCCCTCTCCGAAGGTCGGCGTCCGACTGCACCGGGGGACGCCGCCGGAGTTCTTCCGCCGGATCGTCGAGACCGTGAAGCTGGGGATCAACGGGCTCCCCGAGATCTACAACGACGAGTCGATCATCCCCGCTCTCCTGCGGTTCGGCATCCCGCCGGCCGACGCCCGTGACTACTGCCACGACGGCTGTTCGGAGATCACGATCGGCGGGAAGTCGGATTTCTACCCGACGTGGGCCTCGGTCCGGCTGCTTCGGTTGCTGTCGGAAGTTCTGGCCGAGATTCCCGACACCGCCAGCTTCGACGAGGTCTACTCGACGTATCGGGCGCGCCTGGCGGCCGAGATCCAGCGGGTTGTCGCGGACGCCAACCGTCGGGATGCCGCGCTGGCTCGGATCTCTCCGGCACCGTTCCTCTCGACCACGCTGGAGGGGTGCCTCGAGCGCGGGCTCGACAAGACCTGGGGCGGCACGGTGTACAACATGACCGGTTTGCTGGGGCCGGAGCTGGTGAACACGGCCAATGCGCTCGCTGCGATCCGTCAGGTTGTCGCCGAGGATGCCGACGTGACCCTGGGTGAGGTGAAGGCGGCCCTGGCGGACAACTTCGCCGGAAACGAGCGGCTGCGCTTGCGGCTGCGCAACCGCTGCCCCAAGTTCGGCAACGACGACGATCGAGTCGACGACATCGCGGCCGAGCTGGGGGAGCTGTTTATCCAGGAGGGCCAACGCCACACCAACCCCCGGGGCGGCCGCTTCTGTCCGGGGTTCTTCGACTTCGGCAACTACGTGCTCGGCGCGAAGGGCATCGGCGCCACACCGGATGGCCGTCGGGCCGGCGAGAGCGTGGCCGGCCACCTCTCGCCAGTCGGGGGGACCGACCGGAAGGGGGCGACGGCGAACATCCGCTCGATGTGGAAGGTGACCCGCCACCACCCGCCGCTGGGCACGATGCTCGATCTGAAGCTGCACCCCTCGGCTGTCCGCGGCGAGGAGGGCAGCGAAAAGCTGGCGGCGCTCATCCAGGCGTTCCTGGCGCTGGAAGGCAAGGCACTCCAGTTCAACGTGGTGGACGCCACCACGCTGCGCGCCGCCCAGTGCGAGCCGGAGAAGTATCGCGACCTGCTCGTGCGCGTCTGGGGCTTCAGCGCCTACTTCGTCGAGCTCTCGCGCGACTTCCAGGAGCACATCATCGCCCGGACCGAGCACGGGCTCTAATGAAACGCTACGCCTTCGCCGGCGCGAGCAACCGCGCGCTGTCGATGTATGCCAGACCCATTGCCGAACGATACGCGGCGACCGCCCGCATCGTCGGATTCCACGACGTCAACGCGACGCGCGCGGCGTACGTCAGCGCCCACTGCGGCGCGGCTCCGGTCTTCGCCGACTTCGACGCGATGATCGAGGTCACCCGTCCGGACTGCGTCATCGTCACGACCATCGATCGCTACCACCACGAGTACATCATCCGGGCGCTGGCCGCCGGCTGCGACGTGATCACCGAGAAGCCGATGACCATCGACGATGCAAAATGCCGGGCCATCCTGGCGGCCGAGGCATCATCCGGCAGGAAGGTCACCGTAACGTTCAACTATCGGTTCACGCCGTACATTACCCGGGTGAAGGGACTCCTGCGCGACGGTGCGGTCGGAACACCGCTGCACGTGGACCTGGAGTGGTTCCTCGACACGCGACATGGTGCCGATTACTTCCGCCGCTGGCACCGCCGAAAGGAGAACTCCGGCGGCTTGCTGGTCCACAAGGCGACCCACCACTTCGACATGGTGAACTGGTGGATCGAAGACGAACCGCACACCGTGTTTGCCCAGGGTGACCGACGCGTCTACGG
>JACPQP010000408.1 GCA_016190465.1 Chloroflexota bacterium | reverse complement strand
CTGTCGAGAGACGCTGGTAGTCGGCGTCAAACGCAGGGGTCCAGCGATACTTCACCGATCGAGGCTATCCAGATGGGCAAGGACCTCGTCCGCATCCTTGGCCTCCCGGACCCGCCCCGCCGTGATGTGTTCGTCGACCTCGCGCTCGCGCTCCTGCCATCTCTCCGTCCAGAACCAGGCCTGAGAAGCGTCGATCATCATCTGCGGATGGAGTTCGATCACTCCATCTTCGCGCTGGCTGATCCGAAAATCAGTGGTGCCTTTGGGTAACGCGCGCCGCACCGGGGCGGGAAGCGTCAGCACACCACGGCTACTCATCCTGGTGTAGTGCTCGGTGCTCCCCGTCAAGCGTGGCTCGCCCTTCTTTGGGCGAGCCACGCTTGACGGATGCTTGGGAGACGTGCTGGCACTCATTCTTGCTCCCTTCAGATGACCGTGTCCGATGATGGCAGTATAGCCGTGATTCGGTATTCCTGCAAGACCGTGACCGGTGGACGTGGAGACGTGGACTGCCGAGGTTGTGAGGCCTGGCGCCGTATGCTACACTTCCGGCGTGCGCCCAACCTCACGGAAAGGACGCCGAGTGATCGACATCCAGCTGAACCATCTCGTCAGCGCGCTCCTCACCTCTCCCCAGATGCAGCAACTCTGGCAGATCCGAGACCGCGGCATGCCGGTGTTTGCGCACACCATCGACGTCACCTTCCTCTGCCTGGACGCAATCGAGATCGACGCAATCGAGACGGAGGAGATCGAGGAATACGTCGTTCGGCGCAAGCTGATCCCCGAGTTGGACATCGCGGCGATCGTCGTCGGCAGCCTGCTCCACGACCTGAGCAAGCTGACGGCCCGCCAGGCTATTGGCATCTCCCACGCCCACATCATGGCGCGGCAGCCCACACTGGCGGCGTCCGCCGCCGTCGATCTGTTGGATTGGGCCCAACGGCAGACCGGCATCTGGCTTGATCCGGCGTTTGTCGACCACGTCCAGCACATCGTCGTCTCCCACCACGGCCCGTGGGGACAGGTCAAGCCGGCGACGGCCGAGGCCGTCCTCGTCCACGAGTGTGATCTGTACTCGGCGACGCACCACCGGCTCGCGCCGGTGGATGCGAACGACATCCTTCCCCTGCTCGGCGGCGGCGACCGTCTCGCGGTCATCGGGAAGAAGCTCGGCGTTGGGCGGGAGGTGATCAAGTCGCGGCTGCGGGAAGCTTGCGTGGCCGAGGGTGTGCGGCAGTGGAGCGATCTGCTGCCCATCTGGGAACAGCGGCGACGGGTGGCGATCGGGCCACCCCCTCGCACCCGCCAGATCGAGCGGGTGCGGCTGGTGATCACGCTGGCACAGAACGTGCCGGCCAGTATCACGTCGCGCCTCTCGGCACTGCTGGCGCACGACCACCTCGCCGACCGGGTCGCGAACGGTATCCCCGCCCCCTATCTTCAACTGGCCGCGAATCGGTACGGGGGACCGATGCAGACAGGGGCGCAGGTAGGGGCGACGGTATGAACGAGGTCTCGCCTTCCCCGGCTCACCTGGAAGCGCGGGCGACTTCCTCAGGAAGCCCGCGCCCGGGCGGACGGCTGCGCGCGGACCTGCACTCGCACACGCGTTGGTCGGCCGACTGCCTCACTTCGGCGGAAGTGGTGATCGAGTCCTGTCTTCGGCGTGGTATCACTTGTCTTGCCGTGACCGACCACAACCAGATCGGCGGGGCCTGGGAAGTGGCGGCACAGGCGCCGTTCAAGGTGATCGTCGGGGAAGAGGTGAAGACGCGCGAGGGAGAGATCATCGGACTGTTTCTCAAGGAGCTGATCCCCCCGCGCCTCACGCCCGAGGAGACGACCGCCCGGATTCGCGAGCAGGGCGGGCTCGTCGTCATCCCCCACCCGTTCGACCGGCTCCGGCGGTCCCGGTTGCAGGCCAAAGCGATCGAGCGCCTCGTCGATCAGATCGACGTGATCGAGGTCTACAACGCCCGCATCCACCTCGGGGCAGACCGGCGGAGGGCCGCCGCGTTTGCTCAAGCGCACCACCTGGCCGAAAGCGCCGGCAGCGACGCGCACACCCCGTTCGAGTTTGCCGGCGCCTACGTCGAGATGCCCGACTTCGACTCGCCCGCCGAGTTCCTCGCCGCCCTGCGGGTCGGTACGATCCACGGCCGGCCAGTGACGCCGCTGGTCCACTTCATCACGAAGTATATGAAGTATCGCAAGAAGTACCTGAAGTACCTCCAGCGGCTTACTCGACCTCGGGCCCCAGTGGGTTAGTCCTGTCCTACATCTGCTCCGGCGCTCCGATGCCCATCAGGCGCAGTGTGTTGCCGAGCACGGCCTTTGCCGCCCGGACCAGCTTCAGCCGGGCGCGGGTCTGCGCCTCGTCGTCGCTGAGGACGCGGCAGTGTTCGTAGAACTCCTGCTGGAAGACGCTCGCCAGCTCGAGCGCGTAGTGGGGGATGTGGTGGGGCTCGTCGTTGCGTGCTGCCAGCTCGACGACCTCCGGGAACTGGAGCATCTTCTTGATCAAGGCGAGCTCCGCGTCGTGGCGCAACAGCGAGACATCGCCGGAGCCATCATCCAGCGGGCCGGCGTTGCGCAGAATGCTCGCCGTCCGGGCATGCGCATACTGGACGTAGTAGACGGGATTCTCCTTCGACTGTCGTGCCGCCAGATCGAGGTCGAAGTCCATATGGGCATCGGCCGACCGCGAGAGGAAGAAGAACCGGGCGGCGTCTGCGCCGACCTCGTCCAGCACCTCGCGCAGTGTCACGATGTCGCCGGTGCGCTTCGACATCCGGACGATCTCCTCACCCCGGCGCAGCGTGATCATCTGATGGATGATGATCGGGAGTCGGTCAGGGTCGATGCCCAGGGCGGTGATGGCGGCCTTCATCCGCGGGACGTGGCCCTGGTGGTCGGCGCCCCAGATGTCGATGACCCGATCGAACCCCCGGATCACGAGCTTGTCGTAGTGGTAGGCGATGTCGGAGGCGAAGTACGTCGGGATGCCGTTGCTGCGAACGAGCACGTTGTCCTTCTGGTCGCCAGGGCTCTCGCCCAGCGCGCTCGAGGTGAACCAGACCGCCCCCTCCCGATCCTCCACGTACCCACTTTGGCGGAGGAGATCGAGGACCCGGGCGACCAGGCTCGAATCATACAGGCTCTGCTCGGAGAACCAGCAATCGTAGACGATGCCCATATCCGCGAGCGTGGCCCGAGCGTCGGCAATCAGCCGGTCGCGCCCAATCCGTCCCAGCTCGGCGGCCGCCTGCTCGGGCGGCAGAGACAGGTAGCGCTCGCCCTCGGCGGCGAGGATCTCGCGGGCCAGGTCGATCATGTAGCTGCCGTGATACCCATGGGCGGGCACCGGGACGTCTCGCCCGAGCAGTTGGGCATACCGGGCGTAAAGCGTCTGGCTGAACGCCTCCAACTGGGCGCCCGTGTCGTTGACGTAGTACTCCCGACTGGTCCGGTAGCCGGCCAACTGGAGGATCCTGGCCAGACAATCGCCCAGCGCGCCACCGCGACCGCTGGCCGCCGTCAGCGGCCCGGTCGGGTTGGCGCTCACGAACTCGACCTGGACGCGCTCGCCCCGTCCGAGCGGGATGTGGCCGAAGTCGGGCCCGACGGCGACGATGGCGTTCACCTGCTCGGCGAGCCAGGCCGGGCCAAGCGAGAAATTGATGAAGCCTGGCGGAGCCGTCTCGACCCGCGCAAACATCGCCGAGGATGGGAGCTCGCCGACCAGCACCCGGGCAATCTGCATCGGGTTCATCCGGGCCGCCCGCGCGAGCTTCAAGGGCAGGCTGCTGGCATAGTCGCCGTGCGCCGGGTTCGCCGGGCGCTCGATCGGCGCCTCCGGCAGCGTGAGAGGCGGCAGCAGCCCCTTGCCCTGCGCGCTGGCTCCGGCGGCAGTCAGAAGCTGCACAATCTCGTCTTTTACCACTGGTGAACTGTCCTCCGTCAACCTCATCCCTGGATTATAGCATCTCTTCCCGTGCCGCCTGCCGTGCACCCGGGGAGCGTTACGCACTGGGGGCCACCTCTTTTCGGGGCGGTTGTCGGCTTGGTGGGTTAGGCGGGAAACCTCGCCAGACGTGGGCGATGGGGAGCTTGCTCACGTCGTAGCCGGCCAGCTCCAGCGGGCACTTGCCGCGGAGCTGGGGTCGGGCGTCTGACGAGAGCGGGCTGAAGCGGTAGACCAAACGGGAGGAAAGCGGAGGGCGTGTTTCGTGGAGAGACGCCCTGGAGGGGCGTCTCTCCTAACGAGGTGAGAGCGAAGAGATCAGTGGCAGCGCTGGGCGTCGCCGCCGTGCTCGGCCGTGTCAAACGAGTGCCCGCAGCCGCAAGATGACACCGCGTTCGGGTTGTAAACCGTGAAGCCGGCGCCCATCAGCCCGTCGACGTAGTCGATCTCGGAGCCCTGGATGTGGTTGAGGCTGAAATCGTCCACGACGACACGGATCCCGTCTTGCTCGATGACCAGGTCGCCTTCCTGGACCTCGGAATCGAGAGCCATCCCATACTGGAACCCCGAGCAGCCACCCGGCGAAACGAATACGCGCAGGGCAACATCGGGAGTCGGCTGGCTGGCGATCAACCTCTTAAGCTGAGTGGTTGCCGCCTCGGTGAGCGCAATGGGCTTCGTCTGCTCCGTGATCATAAGTGAAGTGCTCCTTTCGCGCGTAACGTTTCGCGAACGACGTCTCGGGTCCGGCGTTGGCACCCACGGGCGCCCGCTGATGGTTCGGATCCATCTCGCGAGTGCAGGATCGTCGCCATCCTTTTCGCTGGTTCAATACTAGCACGCGAACCGAAAACGCGTCAAACAATTCGCACGTAAGAGCGCTCTATGAATTGTGTGGGGGAGATTGACAATGAGGCGCTCAACCTGCTATGCTCTCTACCAGAGCAGTGATCAGGCCAGAGCGATCAGAAAAGAGGGGGTGGGCGATGAACCTCAACAAGTTTACCGAGAAGGCCCACGAAGCGGTCCTCGCGGCTCAGCGGGCAGCCGAAGAGGCTAACCACAGCCAGATCGACGTCGAGCATTTGCTCAAGGCGCTCCTCGAGCAGAGCGATGGGGTTGCGCCGCGCATCCTCGCGCGCATGGGAGTAGACCCACGCGCCCTGCTGCGTGACCTCGAGGCGGATCTCGGTCGCCAGCCCAAGGTCTATGGCGGCCAGCTCTCCATCTCGCCGCGCTTGAAGAAGGTGCTCGATCAGGCGCTTGCCGAAGCGGAGCGGCTCAAGGATGAGTACGTCAGCACCGAGCACCTGCTGCTGGCCATCGCCGACGAGCAGATGGGCGGCACAGCCGGGCGGCTGATGAAGCAGGCCGGTATCAGCCGCGAGCGCATCTATCGGGCGCTGACCGAGGTCCGGGGTGGCCAGCGGGTAACCAGCCAGACGCCGGAGGCGACCTACCAGGCGCTGGAGAGGTATGGCCGAGATCTGACGGCGCTGGCCCGGCCGGGCAAGCTCGATCCGGTCATCGGTCGGGACGAAGAGATCCGGCGGGTCATCCAGGTGCTCTCTCGGCGCACCAAGAACAACCCGGTGCTGATCGGCGAGCCCGGCGTCGGTAAGACGGCCATCGTCGAGGGCCTGGCCCAGCGAGTCGTCCGCGGCGACGTGCCCGAGGGTCTCAAGGAGAAGCGGATCTGGCAGCTCGACATGGGCGCGCTCGTCGCGGGCGCCAAGTATCGCGGTGAGTTCGAGGAGCGCCTGAAGGCGGTCCTGAAGGAGATCCAGGGGGCCGCGGGCCAGATCATCCTGTTCGTCGACGAGCTCCACACGGTGGTTGGCGCCGGACGGGCCGAGGGGGCCCCGATGGACGCGGCGAACCTGCTTAAGCCGATGCTGGCGCGCGGCGAGCTCCACATGATCGGCGCCACCACGCTCGACGAGTACCGCAAGCACGTCGAGAAGGACGCCGCGCTCGAGCGTCGGTTCCAGCCAGTCTTCGTCGGGGAGCCGTCGGTCGAGGACACCATCTCGATCCTCCGGGGCCTGCGCGAGCGGTACGAGCAGCACCACAAGGTCCGCATCAAGGACGGCGCGCTGGTCGCCGCCGCAGTGCTGAGCCACCGCTACATCACCGACCGCTTCCTCCCGGACAAGGCGATCGACCTGGTCGACGAGGCCGCCGCGAAGCTGCGTATGGAGGCGACAAGCATGCCCGCCGACCTCGACGAGGTCCGGCGCCGGATCATGCAGCTCGAGATCGAGCGTGAGGGGCTGCGCAGGGAGAAGGATCCGTCCTCGAAGGAGCGCTTGGAGCGCCTGGAGAAGGAGCTGGCCGACCTTAAGGAGGAGGCCACCCGGCTCGAGGCGCGCTGGAAGGATGAGGTGGGCCAGCTCGACCGTGTTGGCCAACTTCAAGAGCAGATCGAGGCCAAACGGAACGAGATGGAACAGGCGTCGGCGCGTCAGGATTGGGAGCGGGCGTCACGCCTGAAGTGGGAGGTCGGTCAGCTCGAGCAGGAGCTGGCGAAGGCCGAACAGGCGTTGCGCGACCGTGGCAAAGATGGCCGGGCGCTCGTCAAAGAGGTGGTCGACGAAGAGGACATTGCCGAGGTCGTCAGCAAGTGGACCGGCGTTCCGGTGGCCAGGCTCGTCGAGGGCGAGATCGAGAAGCTGGTCCGTATGGAAGAGCGGCTGAAGCTGCGGGTCGTCGGCCAGGACGAGGCGATCACCGCGGTGTCCAACGCGGTCCGCCGCGCCCGCGCGGGCTTGCAGGACCCGAACCGCCCGCTCGGGAGCTTCATCTTCCTCGGCCCGACCGGCGTGGGGAAGACCGAGCTGGCCCGGGCGCTTGCCGAGTTCCTGTTTGACGACGAGCAGGCGATGGTGCGACTCGACATGTCCGAGTATATGGAGAAGCACACGGTATCCCGACTGATCGGCGCGCCGCCGGGCTACGTCGGCTACGAGGAGGCCGGCCAGCTCACCGAGGCCGTGCGGCGGCGGCCATACACCGTGGTGCTCCTCGACGAGATCGAGAAGGCGCACTCCGAGGT
>JACPQP010000407.1 GCA_016190465.1 Chloroflexota bacterium | reverse complement strand
GTCGTCACCCATCCTGATCCCTCCATTCTGACCCGACCACTCCTATCGTACTAACAGTCTATCACACAATCTGGCGACCGGTCTAACGTTCACGATCACACGGACGAGGACAGAAGCTACCCAAATACCATCAACCAATCGTCTGGTCGCGGCAACGGTGGGCGCGACGACGACCACGTACGCCTACGAAGGGGACGGCAAGCGCACGAGCAAGACAGTTGGGACGTCCCGGGGAACCAGGCAGGCCGCGAAACACGGCCCCGGCCCACGCTGAGCAAGCAATCAAGCAAGGCAGAGTCTTGCCTTGCTCGCATCGGCGTGCTATACTTAGTGATGATCCGGCGGGTCGCCAGGTGACGGCCGTTGGACCAAGTTGACGCACCTGATCAAGCGGTCGGGTGAGGATTGACACGAAAAGTGGGTGACCCCCACTTTTCTTGTTGTTCGTGGGCATCGCCCACCAGGTAGGAGGACCAAACAGGCGGATGAAGAGCGATTTTCTTGCGGCGATCAATCAGATCAGCAGCGAGAAGGGCCTCTCAGCCGAAGTGGTCATTCAGGCAATCGAGGCTGCGCTGGTATCGGCCTACAAGCGGAACTTTAGCAACGCGACCAACCTGAACGTCGACGTCCGGCTGAACCGGCAGAGCGGTGAGGTCAAGGTGTTTACTCAGCGGACGGTCGTCGACGAGGTGAATGATCCCCGCGTGGAGATCTCGCTGGCCGAGGCGGCGAAGTTGCGGCCCGATGCCACGGTGGGCAACGTCATCGAAGAGGAGACGACGCCGCAGAACTTCGGGCGGATCGCGGCGCAGACAGCGAAGCAGGTCGTCGTACAGCGGCTGCGGGAGGCCGAGCGCGACCTGGTCTACCAGGAGTTCACGGGTCGCGAGGGGGAGATCGTCACCGGCGTCGTTCAGCGGATCGAGCCCAAGGGCGTCATCGTCGATCTGGGGAAGGCCGAGGCAACCATGCCGGCGGCCGAACAGGTTCCCGGCGAGACGTACCGCCCGCCGAGCCAGCGGCTCAAGGTCTACGTGGTTGAGGTCCACCGGACGCCGAAGGGACCGCAGATCGTCGTCTCGCGGACGCATCGAAACCTCGTGCGACGCCTCTTCGAGCTGGAAGTTCCGGAGATCTACAACGGCACGGTGGAGATCAAGTCCATCGCCCGGGAGCCGGGGTCGCGCTCGAAGGTGGCCGTGGCTGCCCGGCAGGAGGGCGTCGATCCTGTCGGCTCGTGCGTCGGCTTGCGCGGGGTGCGCATCCAGAACATCGTCAACGAGCTGCACGGCGAGAAGATCGACGTGATCGAGTGGCATTCCGACCCGGCCCACTTTGTCGCCAAGGCGCTTAGCCCGGCGCAGGTCGTCTCGGTTCAATTGAACGAGGCAGAGAAGACGGCGCTCGTGCTCGTGCCCGAACGGCAGTTGTCCCTGGCGATCGGACGTGAGGGGCAGAACGCCCGGCTGGCAGCCAGGCTCACCGGCTGGCGCATCGACATCAAGCCGGCGACGCTAGCCAAGCTCGATGCCCATAGCGATCACTCGCTCGAGGCGACCGGATCCGTCGAGCTCGGTGGGAGCGCCGAGCGACGTGGCTAGACTGAGTATTGAGTGCCGAGTACTGAGTGCTGAGTACTGAGTGCCGAGTACTGAGTGCCGAGCCCCCGTGCCCCACTCAGTACTGAATACTCGGCACTCAGAGCGTGGCAGCGATGACCAGGAAGTCAGGGCCCCGGCCGCGACGGGTGCCGCAGCGCACCTGCGTGGCGTGTCGGCAGGAACAGGGCAAGCGCGAGTTGGTGCGCATCGTCCGCACGGTCGCCGGCCCGGTGGAGGTCGATCCGCGGGGGCGAAAACCGGGGCGTGGGGCGTATCTCTGCCGCAATCGGGCGTGCTGGGAGCAAGCGCTGCGCCGTGGCACGATCGAGCATGCGCTGAAGACCACGCTTTCGCCCGCGGACCGCGCGGCGCTCGTCGCTTTCGCCGCGACGATGCCGCTCAAATCAGTCGTCTCGACGAGGGCAGCCGAGGATTCCTCTGGAGATTCGGCCGTGGAGATTAGGGACAATGAATTGACGTGATGTCGAGTGCTGGCCACTGGTCCAGCTTGGCTGGCAGATCGACCTGAGGAGGTACAGCGATGAGTCCAAGAGTAGCAACCCGAGGGCCAAGTCGGCCACCACAGCGGCGTCCGGGATCGCGTCCGGGCCCCGGTGCCCGGGGCCGCGGCCGGCCTCAGTCAGCCAGACGTGCGGAAGTCACACCGACAGCACCTCTCCGTCACCGAGAGCCAGTCGTTGTCGAGCTGCCGGCCAATATGACGGTGAAGGACCTCGCCGACCTTCTCCGCGTTGCGCCCGCCCAGGTGATCAAGGCGCTGCTCACCAATGGCGTGATGGCGACGATCAACCAGACGATCGACTACGAGACCGCCGCGATTGTCGCCAGTGACCTCGACTTTCAGGTGAAGGAGGCGCCGGCACCGGCTGTCGCCGCCGAGGAAGCGCCTGAGCTCGAGGACCCCAGTCTGCTGGTCCACCGACCGCCGATCGTCACGATCATGGGCCACGTGGATCACGGCAAGACGAGCCTGCTGGACGCCATCCGCGAGACGAACGTGACGGCGAAAGAGGCGGGGGGGATCACTCAACACATCGGCGCCTACCAGGCCGAGATCCGCAACCAGCGGATCACGTTCCTCGATACTCCCGGTCATGAGGCGTTCACGGCGATGCGGGCCCGTGGCGCCCAGGTCACGGATGTCGCGGTCCTGGTCGTCGCGGCGGACGACGGGGTGCAGCCGCAGACCATCGAGGCGATCGACCACGCTAAGGCGGCCAAAGTGCCAATCATCGTCGCCATCAACAAGGTCGACAAGCCTGACGCCCATCCGGATCGAGTCAAGCAACAACTGACCGAGCACAACCTGGTCGTGGAGGAGTATGGCGGCGACGTCGTCGCGGTCGAGGTGTCGGCGAAGCAGAAAAAGGGCATCGAGCACCTGCTCGAGATGATCCTGCTGGTCGCCGAGATCCAGGACCTGCGCGCCAACCCGAACCGCCCGGCCGTGGGGGCGATTATCGAGGCGAAGCTGGACAAGACGCGCGGCCCTGTCGGCACGGTGCTGGTCCAGAACGGCACCCTGAAGGTCGGCGATTTCGTGGCGGTGGGATCGGTTGCTGGTCGCGTCCGGGCGATGTTCAACGACCGCGGAAAGCCGGTCAGGCGAGCCGATCCATCCACCCCGGTCGAGATCCTGGGGCTTCCGGACGTTCCGCGGGCCGGTGATCCCCTCCGCGTCACTCCTGACGAGCGAACTGCACGTGCCCGGGCGCTCGAGGCCCAGCGGGAACAGCACCAAGAGGTCGCCACGCCAACGGCAAGCACCTCGCTCGAGGACATCTACGCTCAGATTCAGGCTGGCTCGGTCAAGGATCTTAATCTCATCCTGAAGACTGATGTCCAGGGATCGATCGATCCGATTCGCTCCTCCCTCGAGCGGCTGTCAGTGGAGGAGGTGAAGGTGCGCATCCTGCACGAGGGGGCCGGCAACATCACCGAGTCAGACGTCCTGCTCGCGCAGGCGTCCCAGGCGATCATCCTTGGCTTCAATGTGCGAGTTGAGCCGGGCGCGCGACGGGCCGCCGACACCGCCAACGTCGACATCCGACTCTACAGCATCATCTACAACGTGATCGAGGATGTCCAGAAGGCGCTGACCGGGATGCTCGAGCCGGTCTACGTCGAGGTTCTTGAGGGCCGGGCCGAGGTCCGGCAGGTCTTCAAGGTTGGCAAGGGGGATCAGATCGCTGGCTGCATGGTGGTCGAGGGCAAGATGTCTCGCGGCACACCGGCGCGGCTGCTCCGTCGTGGCCAGGTTGTCCATAGCAGTCAGATCGCGAGCCTGAAGCGCTTCAAGGACGACGCGCGCGAGGTTGCGGCAGGTTTCGAGTGCGGTGTCGGTCTAGATGGCTTCAGCGACGTTCAGGTCGGCGACATCATCGAGTCGTACCGCCGCGAGAAGGCCACGCCGTAACGCCCGGTCCGGTTGGGTGTGGGGGACGGGTGTCGGGGAGGCGAGCCATGAGCAATCGACGCATCGAACGCTTGAACCATCTGCTGCGCAAGGAGCTGAGTGAGCTGCTCCAGCGGGAGCTGCGGGACCCACGCCTGGCCGGGCTGATGTCGATCACCAGCGTAGAGCTGTCCAGCGACCTGCGGCACGCGCGCATCTACATCAGTGCGCTCGGCGGGCAGACCGAGCAGAAGCAGTCGCTGGACGCGCTGCGAAACGCGGCGGGCTTCCTGCGGCACGAGCTGGCGACACGCCTGACCTTGCGGACTGTCCCCGACCTCGACTTCCAGATCGACACCTCGATGGAGCGCGCCGATCGGATCATGCGGCTGCTGCGCGAGTCGCAGACTGACCCGCCAGGTGGTTCGACCGGGCCGGAGGGCAACGCTAGCCAGTGAGCGTGCCGGGCATAGTTTTCAAAACTGGCTCTCCAGCAGCACTGGATGGCCTGCTCGTCGTGAACAAGCCATCCGGCCCCACCTCTCACGACATCGTCGCGTGGGCCCGGCGCCTGATCGGCCAACGTCGAATCGGCCACGCCGGAACGCTCGATCCGGCGGCCGAGGGGGTGCTGGTGCTCGGCTTGGGCCGGGCAACGCGCGTCATCGAGTACGCCGCCGGCGCGCGCAAGCGCTACCGGGCGACGATCCGGCTCGGCGTGGCGACCACGACCGACGACGCCGAGGGCGAGATTGTGCGGGCGGTGGAGCAGTGCCGCACGAACAGTCCAGATGGACTGTTCGTGCCCGCAAAGGGTCCATTGAGCCCCTTTGCGTCGCTCCCCGAGCGAGAGGGACTCGAACGGGTGGAAGCGGCACTCGACACGCTGCGTGGGCCGATCTGGCAGCGGCCGCCGGCCTTTTCGGCGGTGAAGGTGCAGGGACAGCGACTCTACGCGGCCGCGCGTCGTGGTGAGCTGGTGGAGGCGCCGCCGCGCCAGGTCACGGTGTACGACCTGTGTGTGCTGAGCTACGATCGTCCCGAAGGGGCCGCTGGGCCCGATCTCCACCTGACGGTCGAGTGCGGCCCGGGCACCTACATCCGCGC